>CAYPJX010000018.1:0-13797 GCA_964411175.1 uncultured Candidatus Saccharibacteria bacterium
ATCTTTTCTCTTTTTTGTGTTACTCTCTCATCACGGTCTTACAGTCTAGCGAAGCGAGAGAACAAAAGTTTACTTTTGATTCCGAGCGAGCGACGACTGCAAGGCCAACGCAGTTGGCCTTATCGTCTAATGGCTAGGACAGCGCCCTCTCACGGCGTAAATCGGGGTTCGACTCCCCGTAAGGTCACAAAAAGACACGAACACCTCCCCTGCGGGAGGTGTTGTGCTTTTTGTGAAGACGGAGTCATATTTTGTTAGCAAACAAAACAGACGAGTCCGGGGCTGGAAAATTTATGAGCGACGGCGAAGAAATTATTGTGGCTCACTTTCTTGAATTCATTTTTTGCTCACCGCGTGATAGCGTAGCGTTTAGTAAGTTCCACAGGAGGTTTAGGTGAACGAAGACTTCGTGCGGCAATACCTAGCCGCTCGCGACCACGGCCTTCTTCCCCACGAGTCGTGGAGAAGCAAGGGGGGGCGACTATTTTACCAACGAGCTGTCGCTCTGGTTTGTGTGGCCGCTCGAGTACCTGGAAGAAGTAGACTGGGAGTCTGTGCTGCTTACTGCGGCAAGAAGTGGAGCGCTTTCGCTCAGACTCTACTTCAGACACGCATGTGACGAAGAGACTGCGTTTGAGCTTGTGCTCCTCTACCAAGAAGCCTACCTAGCACCGCTTATACAGCAACGCGTGATAGGCGGTTTATTTGGCTCGACGCTTTTTGTTGCACTAAAGCTCTATTCTCGAGAAGACACTCCAGAGGAAGGCAGGCCGAAGCTCTTCACCTCAGAAGAATTCAGAGAGAAGCTGAGTCCTTTCGGGGTTGAACAGGTACCGCATACAAAGCGACAAACAAATTAACGCGGCGCAACGAATAGTTGCGCCGCCTGTGTTTTATATATAAAAACTTTTTACCGGCTCTTCCACTCTTCGTCCTGGCGCACCAGAAGCTCTGCTGCACGCTCCGGCTCTGCCATAAGTTCCTCCACGACGCGTTCCATGCGCATACTTTGCGAACCTTTTACCAAAATAGTGTCACCGGGGCGGATGAGTGACTCAAGTTCGTCGCCCGCCTTATGTGCGTCTTCATGCTGCAGTATTGCTCCTTCTTTCATGCCATTATCGAGCGCGCCTTCGGCGATGTCGCGGGCACGAAAGCCTACCGTCAAAAGAAGCGTTGCAGTCTTTGCTGCATGCGCACCCAACTTCCTATGCTCTGCTACTGAGTGGCGCCCGAGCTCAAGCATATCGCCTAAAACCGCAATGCGCCTGCCCCGGCGATGCTGTGCTTTTGTAAAATGCGGAGCAATAAACGCAAGCGCGTCGAGCGCGGAAGACATTGCCGCAGGAGACGCGTTATAGGTGTCGTCGATAATAAGTGTGTCTTTAACTCCGGGCAATAAACGCATGCGCCCTGGTGGCGGGTTATACGAGACAAACGCCTGAGCCATTTCGCTGAGCGGTTTCTTAAAGAGAGACCCTACCGCAACGCCTGCAAGGACAGACTGGTATGCATGCGTACCGATGGTGCCATGCACTTCAATAGGAGCCGAATCTTCCCCAACCGAAACTTGTGCACGCATGCCGATGGGATAGTTGTTAACAAAAAGAGGCTCGATGTTAGAAACTCGCGCAAATGCATCCTCACTCTGCCCATACAAGAGCACACGCTTACCCTTGGCACGGTCAGCCAACATGCGCGTACGCGCGTCGTCTGCATACAAAATAAGTGTGCCGTCTTCTTTAAGTGCGCGTATGAGCGATGCTTTTTCTTCAGCCACCTCCTCGGGAGAATCAAAAAACTCTACATGCACCGGCACATCCGGGAGCTTGGTTATGACTGCTACATCTACCGGTAGCCATTTAGAGAGCGACTGTATGTCGCCCGGGCGGTCTGCACCAACCTCAAGCACCAGCCACTCCGGGTATTTGGAGCGTGAAAGAATGAGAAAAAGCCCGTCGAATATATTTTGCAGCCACTTCAGTGGGTCCTGCCAACCGTTCTGTAGCCCAAGTATAGTGAGTGGCACACCTATCTCGCTGTTAAAACTTTTTTCGCTTTTACGCACGTGCGCAACTTTAGAGATAACCGCATAGATAGCATCCTTGGTTGACGTTTTACCTACACTGCCCGTAACCGCAATGATATGCGGCTTATATTTGGCGACGACCAGTCTCGCCTCAAGAAGCAGGATGGTGACGATTAGTTTTTTAAAGAGTGCTCGCATAGCTAACGGTCTGGTGGGACCGCGTAATAGTTGATAAGAAACTTCGTGAGCGCATGGAACGGGTCGGTCAAGGTTTGTGACGAGAAGGTTGCACCCTGCGGCTCAAGCGCGAACAAAAATATAACGAACTTAGCATCATAAGACGGGAAGTAACCGAAGAAACTGTGCAGGAACCTGTCCTGATAGTAGCCTCCGCCCGAAGGGTTTGCAATCTGTGCGGTACCTGTTTTAGCCGCGACACTATAATGCTCGAGCTTAATGGCACCCTTGGCGAGCGACTCGTCTACAACCTTGGTGAGCATGCGGCTCACGTCGATAGTGCTCTGTTCCCCGAGCACGCGCTCGTCGTGGTTCCAGGCTTTCTCGGTGGTGATGCCAGTGTCGTAGTGTACTGCGCGCACCAAGTGCGGAGTAACCAAAAGCCCTCCGTTGGCGAGCGTTGCAAGCGCACGTACCGTCGCTATAGGAGTGAGCGCGATTCCTTGCCCGAAGGAAGCCGTGTCATACTCCACACTCTTGGCACCCGCGCGGGTCAGGTTTTCGGTGAGCCCGTGCACTTCGCCCGGTAGGTCTATACCTGTCTCTTCGTTGAGGCGATATTTACCGAGGAAGTAGTCGCGCATGGTGCTTGAGCCCATTTTGGTTGCAATGTAAGACACACCTATATTGAGCGACTGCGAAAGTATTTCCTGCATAGGCACGACACCGCGCGCTTTACCGTCGAAGTTGCTAATGGTCTTACCATCTACGACTATGCGCCCGGTGTCGTTATAGGTACTCTCGGGTGTTATAACGCCGGAGTCTATACCAGCTGCAACCGTGAGCGGCTTTATAATAGAGCCCATTTCATACACGTTCTCAACCAATGGGTTAGCAAATATTGCAGGATTTTTCTGCTCGTTAAACTCGTTGAGGTCGAAAGAAGGTGTAACTGCCATCGCAACTATCTCGCCTGTCTTTGGGTCTATAACGATACCACCGGCAAGCTTAGGGCTCCACTTCTTGGTGTAGAGCGCGAGCTGGCGCTCAAGCTCTGCCTCAACTGAAGGCTCAATAGTGGTCACCAAGTCGCCCGACTGCGGAGCGCCCGAGAGCAAGTGTTGCGCCGTACCAAAAAGCTCCACAAAGAAGTTGCCATACAAGCTTTCCTCGGGCTTTACCAGGGTTTGCTCGTAGTAACGCTCAAGGCCGTAGCGCCCCACCTGCGTGTCGCCATGGTAGGCCACGAAGCCCAGTGTCTGCGCAGCAAGCTGCTCGCCTGGGTAGTAACGCCAACGGTCGTCCTGTACGATGACACCCTGGATATCTTTCTTAAGTAGTTCTTCCCCGCGCTCGTCGCTTAAGTGCTGCGCAATGAGCACATACTGTGTGTTCTTTTTAATTACTTTTTCATCAAACTCTGCGCGAGAAAGTAGGGTCAGGTCTTTGACCGCCTCATACAATGCATCTGCATCGGTGACACGCTTAGGGTTTATAGCAACCGCGTAGCCGCGCTTCATGGTTGCAGCGACTATCTCGTTACCCTCTTTATCACTAAAGAAAATGGCGTTGCGCTCAAGGAGGGGTGAGGCAGGCTCCACAAACTGTGAGTCTGCGCGAGCACGGTAAGAGTCTCCCCGTGCTATCTGGAGCACGTAGAGGCGGCCCACAATAGTGACCGCTATCACGATGAATGCAATGGTTATTATCCTAACCCTACCGAGAAACCTCGCGTTCATCTCCCTATTATTGCGTGCGCAAGCTCAAAGAGCGAGCCGGGTTGCCGGCATAGGTGGTTGCAACAGCTTTCGGAGACACGTAGCCAAGCTCATGGGCGCGTTCAAGCGTAATGTCACGAGTAGCGGTAAGGTAGCGCGACTCAAGCACAGAGAGCTTTGAGTTATAGCTCTCTATCTGGCGTTGTGCCTGCGTGCGGCCCGCGGTGTGAGCGACCGCTTCAAGCAAGAAAAACCCGTATAAAAAGAGCGCCAAGGCAGCAAGTGCTGCACAAATAACCGCCGCGCGGGTTATTGCCGGCGTGTATGCGAGTGCGATTGCTTTTACTTTTTGTTCCATATTTTTTCTATTCCTCGCAGTTTGGCGCTTCTGCTCGGGCGGTTAGTGGTAAGTTCTTCCTCGGTTGCGGTGATCGGCTTTTTGGTTGTTAGTGTCCCTTCTTTTTGTTTTACCCACTCAGCGAATATTCGTTTTACTAACCGGTCTTCTATGCTGTGGAAGGTTATAACGGCTATTCTTCCACCTGGTTTAAGAATTCTCCAGGCGGCTTCGAGTGCTCGTGTGAGCACGCCGAGCTCGTCGTTAACAGCGATGCGCAACGCTTGGAAGCTGCGCGTTGCTGGGTGGATCTTGCCATGGCGGTACGAGCCCGGTACCGAGGCGTTGATAGCATCAACGAAGTCGAACGTGGTTTCAAAGGGCTTCTCTTCACGTCTAGAGACCACCTCCTTTGCAATGCGGCGTGCGTAGCGCTCTTCCCCGTAGCCAAAGAGTGCGTCTGCGATAGCGCTCTCCTGCCAGGTGTTAAGTATCTCTGCTGCGGTAAAACCAGAAGCCGGTCGCTCGCCATAGCTCATGTTGAGCGGCTCGTCAGCGAGGAACGAAAGTCCTTTGCCTTTGAGCTGGCCCATGTTCCACCCCAAGTCGAGCAGCACTTTGGTAACCGGAGTAAAGTTTGCATCCTGTGCAATACGCTCGATGTCGGCAAAGTTGCCTTCAACCACCTGTGCGCGGTCCCCAAAAGTTGCAAGACGCTCACGAGCAAACGCGACAGCCGTCGGGTCTGCATCTAGTGCAAGGAGTGTAACGGGGGCCTCTTTGAGTATTGCTTCACTATGGCCACCCTGGCCTGCGGTACCGTCTATAACCTTGTCTCCCTCGGTAAGCGCCAAAAGAGAGATCGTTTCGCGAAGCAAGACGCTCGCGTGTTCGCGCGGCCCTTCAACCTCAAGAGAACCCACTGACTGCCGCTCACGTACAGAAGCACCCTCCTCTCGAGTATCGAGGTGCTTTTGGACACGAACGGAAGTCAAAGAGCGTAGCATATAATTTTTGTAAACGAACGAAACCGAATCTGCCTGTAACCTAGAGCACTCCGAGGTCTCCGAGGGTCTGCGCCATCTGGTCGGCACCCTTTTCTATCCTGCGCTTGTACTCCTCCCAAGTCTTGTCGTTCCAGATTTCAACCCGGTCGGACACCCCGGCGAGCACTACGCGAGAACGGAGGTCTGCGAAGTCTTTAAGGAAGTCTGGTATCAAGATGCGGCCTGCGGAGTCGACTTCTGTCTCAACCGCGCCCGCCAAAATGAACCTCGCTATACCCCTGGTATCCGCCTGACCCATAGGAAAGGTTTAGAGCTTCCCCGCTATCTCCTTCCATGCCGCCATCGGAAACATGAAGAGACAACTGTCGAGCCCACGCGTTACCACCACTTGCTTACCCACCTCCTTGCGGAACTTTGCGGGTAGTGAGAGTCGCTTTTTGGCATCGAGCGTATGAAGGTATTCGCCAATCAGCATTTTATTGTTATTTCGTGGGATCCCACTTCATCCCACTACATGAGAGTATATCCCACTTTCCTTGTGTTTTAAGGGTATTATCAACACCTTGACAATAGCCTATTTCTGGTATATAATTGTAATAGAAGAAAAAGAATAAAAAACGGGAGGCGTCATTTCTCAACAACTCGGGCAAGGAGTAAGAGTAAAATGACGCAAAATACGAAGATGATTCGCACACTGGTTGATGAACTTCAGCCGAAGAGCGAGCCGCGATTCGATCTTGTCGAACAGGAGGAAGAGATGCGGCGAGCGATCGCAGCACGGCGCATGCAGAAACTTATTCTCTGTGTGCTCCTCACCCTCTTCATCGGCGTGCCGGTGGTCGTGCTGTCTATCCAAAACAGTATGATGACCGACACGCAGCGCGAAACCGTTTCGCGCATCTTCCACTAAGCAGCAGGGCCGCTCACACTGAGCGGCCCTTCAACTTTTTTATAGTAAGTTTTATTTACGCACTTGCCTCTTTAAGACGTGTGAGTACAAACTCGCGCTCCAACACAGAAAGGAACCAGCCAGCCTTAGGCCCACTGGTCTTAGCTAAGAATGAAAGATAGATGGCACTAAAAAGTTCTGCAGGAGCAATAGGCACTTCTTCCTTAAGCGCGTGGAGTTTTGCGTGCATCTCTTCCCCGCTCGGCATGTCTTCTGAGCTTTCTATAAACGCCGCAAGCATAGCGAGTGCTTTTTTCTGTGTAGCAGAAAGTTCTTTTGCAGCAGGGGGAAACTCTTGCTGTAAGTTAAATACAAATTTCTCTGGTGCACAGGTTTTAAGCCAGTGCATTGCATACTCTGCGCGCTCGTTAAGTTCGGCAACATCTGAGACATTAAGCTCACTTCCCTTCATGAGCATAACTTCATGCCGGAGGTCCATGTGTGGCATCTGTACGATAAATGCCACTTGTGAAAAACGCGGCAGGTACGCCTCGGTTAAGCGCTTAGCGCCATGGATATACTCAAACAGTTTCGCGTAGTCGTCTTCTTTGTTTTGTGTGTAGCCTTCGGCGAGTTTGTCGAAGAGGTCGTACAGTACCGGAATAGTGTCTCCCTCTGGGTCGAAGTTAAATGCCTGGTTAATTTCTTTAGAAAGAAGCGCGAGGCGGAAGAGTTTAGGAGGCAGCAGGTCTGCTATCTCGCGCGAAGAAGAACCCATGCCTTTACTTGAAGACATTTTTCTACCACCCACGAGGAAGAACTCGTACGGTACATCAAACGGCACCGGGTACGTAAATACTTCTTCTGATATATGGTTAGCAACGTCGCGCGAACCGCCTTTGGTTGAGTGGTCTTTACCAGCGCCTTCTACCATGACCCCATTCACCTTCCACTTAGCAGCCCACTCGGGCTTCCACGGAAGCTTTGCGTTACCGCCAAAGGGAGACATGCGGCCCTCAAAACCACAGCCCTTGGTGTAGTCGACCTTCTTTTCGCGGCAGATAACCTGCACGGTCTCACCGTCGAAGTCGGTTGCATCGGTGGTGGCAATTTTGCCGCACGAGGGGCACACCACCGCAATAGGTAGCCACTTTTCATTGCGCTCGCCGCCTGAAACTTTTTTATAAATCGCTCCTATTTCACGGGAGTGCAAAAGTGCTTCACGGATGACACCATCCATGCGACCGGAAGTGTAGAGCTCGCTCCCCCAGTAGAAGGTTGGTTTAAAGCCACTGTCGAGTATTACCGACTTAAAGTCATTAGCAAAATATTCTGCAAAACTTTTTGCCCTATCATCTGGCCACGGAACATCTTTAAGCGGTTTGCCCAGATGCGGCTCAAACACCTCGCGCGGGAGGTAGGAGGGGATATCATCCATAGGGTCGAGTCGTTGAACTAGTAGAGGAAGGTATGCGGAATATCGCGCTTACTGAGCGCCTCTGCAATAACACCGTGTATAGCTACGCCGCGCATAGAGCCTACGTGCACACGGCCGGAGACGGTCTTTTCGTCGCGAATGATAATAGGCTTACCCTCCGAGAGTTGCTCTTCAAATTTACGCACTATTTCTCCTGCTAATCTATCTGCCCAAAACATAGGTTGGATTATAACAAACGGCCCGCTCTCGCGGGCCGCCGTTTATTCTACTTTAAGAATTTTATATTTCTGCGTGCCGCGCGGAGTATGGAAGGAGAATTGGTCTCCCTTCTTTTTACCCATGAGCGCAGAACCAAGTGGCGAGTGGTAGGAAATCTTACCCTCAAACATATTGGTCTCTTCTGCACCAACAATGATGTAAACATGCTTCTCGGTACCGTCTATTTTTTGCACGGTAACGGTTGAGCCCATAGAAACCGAGTCGCTCTTCCCTGCATGCACGATCTTTGCATTCTTAAGAATGCTCTCGAGCTTACCGATGCGCTCCTCTACGGCTGCCTGCATTTCGCGGGCCTCCTGGTATTCTGCGTTTTCAGAAAGGTCACCCAAAGAACGAGCGTACTCGAGCTGCTCTGCTACTTCCTTGCGACGCTTGGTTTTGAGCTCGTCGAGCTCGCGGGTTAATTCTTCAAATTTCTCCTGCGATAAAAGTTCTTCAGTCATAGTCGAGGTATAAGTGTAACCTACAAGGGGTATTAGTCAACCCGGCTCTCTGGGGGTAGGTTACCACCCTATAGTTACTTAAGGTATTGAGGTTCGTGCTCCACCATCCACTTAAAAAACTCTCCCATCGCGGGCGCGGCACCCACGGTTGTGTGTCCGGGCCCACGCTCAAGCACTATCGCAAAAGCGTAGCGCGGATGGTCATAGGGGAAAAAGCCTGTTACCCATGAGTTTATATACTCGTTGCGCACGCCCACCTGCGCCGTACCGGTCTTTGCGGCAATTTTGACCGCAGGTATGTTCATCGCCTGCGCAATACCCTCGGTAACACTCAAACGCATACCCTCGCGCACCACATCGTAATGCTCGAGCGGGAGGTCGATAGTGCGTATAACTTTTGGTGTTGAACTAGCGACCAGTGTTGGTTCAAGTAATGTGCCGCCATTTGCCACTGCTGCAACCGCTCGTACTGCCTGCAGTGGCGTTATCTGCACACCATACTGGCCTATAGCAGTGTTGTATGTGTCGCCTAAACGCCACGGGTCGCCGTTAAAGGTCTTAAGTTTCCACTCAGGTGTCGGTATGGTACCCGCAGGCTCAGCAACTCCCATAAAACCAGTGGGGCTCCCGAAACCGAAAAGTCGATAATAGTAGTCTATTTTTTCTATCCCTATACCCTTCTGGTCTTTATAGCCACCACCAACTGCATAAAAATACACATCTGAAGACACTGCGAGCGCATGCGCGAGGTCTGTGTAGCCGTGCGCGCGCCAGTCTTTAAACACAGACGGTTTGTCTGGGTTGTAAGGGTTAGGCACACTGATAGAGCCAGTCGAGAGTATCTGTTTATTTTTATTAATAACTCCCTCCGTGAGGGCCGCGAGACCCACAATAGGCTTTACGATAGAGCCCGGCGCATATAGACCACTCACGGCACGGTCGAGAAACGGCTGACGTTTGTCGTTAAGGAGCGAAGTTAAGACACCTGGCGTGCCAGAGGCGAGTGCTTCGGGAGAAAACTCTGGGTAGCTCGTGAGTGCCAAGAGTTCCCCGGTCTCTACATCCATAATGACACCAGCAGCACCCTGAAAACCAGATTCTTGCGCCCGATGTACCAGCGCTTGGTACAGGCCCTGTGTCACTTCAGCGTCGATTGAAAGCTGTATTTTTTTACCAGGCTCTGGCGTACGTTCAGTACTTTCCGAGACCACCTTACCGCGCGCGTCTGTCTCGGTGAGACGCAACCCGTTTTTTCCGGAGAGTTCTGTGTTGAATATTTGTTCTACGCCGTCGATACCAACATACGCATCACGGAAGTAAAAACCCGAAGAGTCCTTTGTGGGAGGTTTGGTGTAGCCGATGACATGCGCAACTCCTTGGTAGGTGGTATACACACGTTTTGCAAAGTCGTCGTCTACGGATTGGCGGTTGTTGGTGGCGAGCTCTCTACCCTCACGGTCGACTATGATACCGCGGTCGGCAAAGACCACCTGCTCAGCAAGTTTGTTCTCAGCGGCTTGTGCGGCATACTCCTCGCCCTTAATAAGTTGGAGATTAAATGCACGCGCGAGATACACTGACATAAACAGTAGTGCGATAGAAAAAACTACCACAAGAGCACGCGCGTCTATGGGGCGCTCTATTCTACCCTCAAAGCTATCACGGTCGAGCTCGGCAATATTAGCGGAGTCGATAAATATTTCATCGGGCTGAATCTCTGAGCGCAGTTTCTTTTTTCTGCGGAGTTTCGGCATAGACACGCATTATAGCGTGTTGGCCCCTCCGCGCGGAAGTACGACCGACACTGCAACCACGCGCAACACCACGCATGCAACCGCAAAGAGCAGGAACGGGAAATGTACGTATGAAAGCATGCCAAGCGGCGCACCAAATATAAGGTCTGCTACCAGCCCAGACGTGACCCCGAGTGCCACATGACCTTCAAACACAAGAAGCGCTACTCCCGCAGGCACCAAAGGCCAAAGTGAAAGCAGTAGGCCTATAAGCATCAAAAGGATTGCGAGTAATACTACAGAGAGGTCAAAGCGGCGCATACATTATGGTGTTCGTACTTCTACAAACCGAAGTTCAAGCGGGTTTACCGGAAGCGTAAGGTATATGGTTTGGTAGGATTGACCATCTTCGTGCACCACCGAAGTTACGACCGCTACAAATTCCGGCATGATTGAGGGAAGCAGCACACGGTCTCCGACCGTAACCTCAACACCCGTCGGAAGCTCTCCCTTTAAAAACCCGCTCCCCTCGCCCGCAAGTGCCAAAGGCACAGTACCGCGAAGTTGCCCTTGGTAGTTTTGGCCAGGTGCAGTAAACAGTGTTACACGGGACGTTGTGTCATACAGCGTTGATACCTTGCCGATAACTATGCTGCCACCCGCTGCAACTAAGTCGCCCTCTTGTATGCCGTTTTTCTTCCCCACGTCTAGCATGAGCGTACCGTACGGAGTGCAGGTGGGCGCATCAATACCGCAGCAAGCGTAGTGGTACCCGTGAGCGACACACGGTTGAGCCGACGCTTGAGGTCTATATTTTCTTGAAAAAGAATGTCTCGGTCTGCTGCGCGTAGAGAAGATGACGCTATTTCTTCGCGAAGCGCTTGGTTCTCAAGCGCGAGCGCTGCGCTCGAGGAAATCATACCCAAGAGTCCTACCTGGTTGACCGCGGCTTCGTTACGAAGTGTGAGTATAGGAGAAAGCACGTGCCATAAAAGGTTAGAGGCAAGCCCCTTCCAGATGATCCCTGTGCCAATGATAAGTATGATGCCGAGAAAAAACGCAACGGCAGCCGCGCGTATTTTTTTACGCCTCCGGTTACTCGAGATCGTCGTCATATTCTAGGAAGACGTCTTTATGCGCATCGAGGTTCTCGAGGATCACCCCCGTGCCGCGTGCAACCGCGGTAAGTGGGTCGTCGGCCACGATAACCGGCACTTTGAGCCACTGTGAGAGAAGCTCGTCGAGACCACGCAGGAGCGCTCCACCTCCCACGAGCACGATGCCGTTTTTTATAATGTCAGAAAGTATTTCAGGCGGAGTGGTTTCAAGCACTTCTCGTACCGACTCAATAAGCGTGTCTATCGATTGTGAGATAGCTTCGCGGATGTCTTGGTCGGTAAGCGTAATCTCGCGTGGCAGACCGGTAATGAGGTCACGACCGCGTATGACCGCCTCTACGTGCCCACCACCTTCAACCACGGAACCTATCGCCATTTTGACCGACTCAGCCGTTTTTTCTCCAATAAGCACTTTAAACTCCGAGCGCACATGCGCAATGATATCTCGGTCGAGCTTGTCGCCCGCAACGCGAAGGTTTTTAGAGCGCACGATGCCACCGAGCGATATAACAGCGATGTCAGTAGTGCCGCCACCAATGTCGACTATCATGCTCCCCACCGCTTCCTTAACCGGCATGCGTATGCCGAGTGCCGCGGCCATAGGCTCCTCAACAATGTATACCTCGCGTGCGCCGGCGTTACGCGCCGCGTCTTTAACAGCGCGTATCTCTACGTTAGTGATTCCAGACGGTACGCCCACCACAGCACGCGGCCCAAGTATTTTTTTAGACACACCCTGCGCACGGTTAATGAGGTATGCAAGCATCTCTTCCGTTGCCTCGAAGTCTGAGACCACACCCTCAACCAGCGGGCGCACGGCGTTGAGGTGCCCCGGTGTGCGGCCAAACATCGCCTTTGCAACAGAGCCCACCGCAACTACCTGGCCGGTCTTTTGGTTAACGGCAACCACCGACGGTTCGGTTACCACAATTCCCTTGCCTTTGAGATACACTAGAGTGTTGGCAGTGCCGAGGTCGATACCTACATCGTTTGATACAAGGGGTAAAAATTTATTTTTAAGTGCTTTTATCATGAGGAAGCGTCTTTCAGTAATTCATTGAGTGACAAATGTACGACTTTTCCGGTTTTGCGTTCGACGCATTCGTACTTACCAGAGGCAAGCGTCTTTTCGGAGACCACCACACGCCACGGAATGCCTATAAGGTCGCTGTCGGCAAACTTCTCTCCCGCACGCGCGTCGCGGTCGTCCCACAACACTTCGACACCTGCGTTAGTGAGCGAGGTGTACACCTCTTGTGCATCTGCACGCACATCTGCGTTGCCGTTTGAAAGCTCTATGAGGTGCACGCGGAACGGTGCTATCTCCTCGGGCCACGCCAGACCTTTTTCATCTGACAGAATTTCAGCAACGGTGCCCATCACACGCGCCGGGCCTATACCGTAGCAACCCATAATAGGCGACTTCGACTCGCCCGACTCATCTTTAAACTTAAGATTGAGCGCATCACTGAAGCGTGTGGAGAGCGGGAAGATGTTTCCTACTTCTATTGCCTTCTTTTCTACCAGTTCTTCTTTCTTAAGACCTAGCTCCGCCAAAATAGCGTCTTCATATACTTCCTTATTGACCGCTATCTTCTTTTCTTCATGTACGTAAATGATGTCCTCCCCCGCGTCGGAGACCGTCTGAAACTCGTCGCTGAATTTGCTGAACGAGCCGCCTGAGGCGAACGTGCGGTACGTGCGGTCGCCTAAGCCTACGCGCTCGAAAACATTTTTATATGCCGAAGCTGCAATTTCGTAAAATTTCCTAAACTCTTCTTCAGAGGTGCTGAAGGAGTACATGTCTTTCATGACAAACTCGCGCGTGCGCATAATGCCCGACTTCGCACGCAGCTCGTTGCGGAATTTGGTTTGAAATTGGTACACCGCAAACGGCAAGTCGCGGTAGCTCGAGAGATACTCGGTCATGAGCGAAGTGATAGGCTCTTCGTGTGTAGGCCCGAGACCTAGTTCACCACCAGCTTTAAGCTGCGTCTTAAACCAGACATCAACCTTTGCGTCGTCCCAACGGCCGGTCGCCTTCCACGGCGTAGGATCTTGAAGAGCGGTCATCGAAAGTTCCTGGCCGCCTATCTTGTTCATCTCATCGCGAATAACACCTACGATATTATTGAACACGCGAAGCCCGAGCGGGAGCAGTGCATACACTCCAGCCATTTCCTTATGTATATATCCTGCGCGGATAAGGAGCTGCGCGTTTTTAGAGACCTCGTCTTTCGGAGCCTCCTTGCGTGTTTTAGTAAAGAGTTGTGATTGCCTAAGCGACATATACCGCCCATTGTACGGCGGAATATCGAGAGACGCAAAAAGTGGCAAGCTAGCCGAAGCAAAAGGGTACCTTACCCAATGAGGCGCAGTATGTCGTGGTATGACACCACCAACATAAGGAGTATAAGAAGGCCGAAGCCGCTGAGTGAGAGATAGAGCATCCATTTGTCGGAAAGGGTTCTACGCGTCACACTTTCTACAGCAAGTATAAAGAGGCGACCACCGTCGAGGCCCGGTATCGGAAGTACGTTAATGAGTGCCAGATTGATAGAGATGAGTGCCGAGAGTGATATTGCCGCCGAGAAGCCGTTTTGCACCGCCTTGGCACCAATACCAGCGA
>CAYPJX010000019.1:0-11857 GCA_964411175.1 uncultured Candidatus Saccharibacteria bacterium
TAGGGAGATTATGCTTAAGCGTCTCACGGTGCGCGACTCGGAGTCTATTGCCCGCCGTATAGCCAACGATCGTGTACGTAAGAAGGAATATATTTACAGCCCAGAAGTTTTGCAGATGGAAAAGCAGCTTACCGAAGCGCTTGGTACTCGTGTAGTTATTGAGGTTAAAGAACACGGTGGCAAGCTCGCTATCGACTTCATGGGTGAGGAGGACCTTCGGGTACTTTTTATGCAGATAGCGGCAAATATAGCTTCGGCAAAACCTTCCGAAAAAGGGTACGCTGATTTTCCTGCTGAAAAATCAGCTGAAGTGCTCGCCTCGTCAGGCTCGCAACCCCCTTTATCGGAAGTTTTGCCTCCGTCTGAAAATGAAAGTGTTGAGGAGCTCGACGATCGCACTAAGGAAGAAAAGTTTAAAGACGAAAATACCTTCGACCCTTCGAGCTTCTCACTTTAGTTTTTAGGCTTCTTTTGTTCCAATACGTTTTTAATGCGCCTGCGCGCAAGCGACGTTTTTACGAGCGTAAGCCACTTCTCCTTCGGCCCAGAAGACTTGCGTGTCTCTATTTCTACAATGTCACCATTATGAAGCTCGGTGTCGAGTGAAACCATTTTGCCGTTTACTTTAGCACCAAACACATGGTCGCCGATATCGGTGTGTATGGCATAGGCAAAGTCGATAGGACTCGCGTGTGCAGGCAGGTCTACTACGTCGCCCTTGGGTGTAAAGGCAAATACGCGGTGGGTAAAGAGGTCGCTCTTGAGGTTTACCTCAAAGTCTGGGTCGTCTTCGGTTTCATCTAAGCCTTCAAGAAGCTCTGTTGCTGCAGGGCCGCCGTAGCGTACACGCTTTTTCTTTTTCTCTACGTCATCGGTGGTGAAGCGTGGGCGGTTAAAGCCGGGAAGCAGGCTCTTTATCCAGTCGAGGCTCGATGCACGTTTGCCACGAGAACCCGGCCGCTCTTTGTATATAACGTGTGCTGCGATACCGAACTGTGCCGACTCATGCATTTCGCGGGTGCGTATCTGCACCTCAACGATGCCACCGTCGCCCGCAAACACCGTGGTATGCAAACTCTTATAACCGTTTGGTTTAGGAAAAGCTATGTAGTCTTTTATTTTGTTTGGAAGTGGCTGCCAGAGGTTGTTAACGATGCCAAGTACACGATAGCAGTCGGCCACAGAGTCGACCACAATACGTATTGCCGCGATGTCGTAGATCTTATCGATGTCGCCACCTTTGCGTTTGAGTTTTTGCCAGAGGCTCCAGAGGCCTTTTACACGCGAGTCGGTCTCAAACGAAGTGATGTTGTCTTTTGCCATCTCTTTTTTAATGGCGCGCATCATCGCATCAAGACGCTCTTCGGTCTCTTTAGTCTTTTCAGTCAACAACTCCTTTGCCTCGGCGTACTCCTCTGGGTAGGCATATTGAAAGGCAAGGTCCTCAAGCTCTTTACGAACGACACCCATACCGAGGCGGTGCGCAATGGCCGCGTATATTTCTAAGGTTTCTAAAGCGATGCGTTGACGCTTTTTTTCGGGTACATGCTCAAGCGTCTTCATATTATGAAGACGGTCCATGAGCTTGATGATGAGTACGCGCGCGTCTTGGCCTGTCGCCACCAAGAGCTTACGCAGGCTTTCGCGGTGTCGCTCGCGACCTTGGTACTTAAATTTGCCGAGTTTGGTAACACCTTCAACCAAAAAGCGGACTTCTTTTCCAAACTCCGCCTCGATGGTCTCGGGGCTTACGTTTACATCCTCGATAGAATCGTGCAGCAAGCCCGCGGCAACCGTCTTAGCGCCCATACCAAGCTCAGCCAACCCCTTTGCGGTTTCCACCAGGTGCACCAAGTACGGCTCGCCCGACATACGCTTGTGGTCTTTGTGCACCTCTGCTACAAAAGCGTACGCCTTTTCAACCAAAGCTTCGTCTGCTTTGGTAGGGGAGCTCATGAGAGCGACCAATTCCTTAGCGGTGAGCATAGTACTCTCAGTGTACCCCTAATTAAGCCCAAATATAAGGCATTCTTGACACATTGACAAATATGTTGTTTTAGTTTATTCTTGTAAGTGGAAGATTGTGATGTTTAGCACGCGGGAACCGTGTGCAATATCACCAACAGTAGGAGGTCTTCCATGAGCATCGACACAACAGTGGTCATCGCTGGCCGCCGGATTTCCGGCGAGTTCGAGTGGACTGCGGCGGTCGTCCAGGCTGCCGACAACATCCACTCCCCGGCCGACCCCGGCGTAGTGAAGTGGGCGAAAGCCTGCTTCGATCAACCTCGCCGGGTTTGGTTCAGGGGCGAAGGCAGCTTGGGGAGGGTAAAGCAGTTTGCCCACATTCTCCAGGAAGACGCTCGTGTGAACGGGGAGCTCGAATATAACGAGATCCCTCTCATCGAGATCTGCGACGACCGGCTGTACCTCCTGACCCAGAAGGGCAACAGGAAGGACCCGTCGCTCGATATGCCGCGCTGGTTCCGCGAAGGCGAACCGCGTCGTTCGACCCGCGTGCGGCATTCCGTTACCGAGACTCGCTCGGTGACGGAATCGTCCGACGGCCGTCGCTCGGTCGTCCATTCGGTGACCGGCAGCGGTCCCCGCGAGCCGAACGTCGAACTCTGACTAGGGTTAAGGCAGTGATGCCATAACCAAGACCCGCGCAACCATAACTGGTTTGCGCGGGTTCTTATTTTTATGTACACTCACCGGCAAAGTTCAGTAAATAACAACGAAGGGAAAAGGTAGATGAGTCTGAAAGAAGCCTACCGGCTGGCCGGTGCCTCAAACCCGTATGAGCTGTTTGAGAAATATAGTAAAGAAGACCAGCGGCTTATGCAGGCAAAGGAATGGGACTACAACAACCCTGCGCTCCTGGTAAACCAGATAAAGAAAGAGCTGGAGGAGATCGACTACGAGACCTTGTCTCCCGATGAAGCAGAATGGTGGAGCCAGATCATGTGGTTTTGGCACCATCATGCGGTCTCGTGTGCCATCTGGCGAGATCGTAGCAGAGAGAAAGCCGAGTTTCATGCGGTTGAGGCCCTTTGTTATGTCGACAACGACGCCAACCAAATTACCTGGCTGCTCTTTCTCTTGATTCAGGACGAACCTGATGCAGCGGCAAAGTGGGTCAAACAGATCCGCACTTCAGTGGAACGAGTGACCGCCAAGTTCCTGATCAATGAATATCGTGCAGGCAACTTCTTCTGACCGCCATTAGGCGGTCTTCTTTTTCTTAGCAAACCCTCTACGCTTCTTTTCTTCTTTGAGTATCTCGAGCGCGCGGTCGAGTGTAATAGTGTAGACGTCGTCGGTCTTGAGGCTGCGGAAGTCTGCCTTAGGTTTGGTCAGGAGCGCAATGTACGGGCCAAAGCGGCCAGTGTTTGCCACTATTTCGACACCCGTTTCAGGATGTACACCAAGTGTACGTGGGAGTGCCAAATATTTAAGCGCTTCTTCGAGGGTAAGCGTTGCAGGGTCTTTTTCTTTTGGTATGGAAGCACGGCGCGGCTTATTTTTAGACTTAGAACCTTTACCGGTCGGCGTTTCGCCTACCTGCACATAGGGCCCAAAGCGGCCGGTGAGAATGTAGATAGGCTCGCCGTTTTCAGGATAGATGCCGATAGGCTTAGGTGGCTCGTTTGAAATAACCTCGCCTGTTTCTGTACGTGCACCGAGGCAGTCGGGGAAGTTGGTGCAGCTCATAAACTTACCTTGGCGGGAGAGTTTAAACACCATAGGCTTGCCACACACGGGGCAAGTAAACTCCTCTGGTGCAGGCCCCAAGTCAGTAATTTTACCTGCCTCTTTGTCTTTTATTTTTACTTCTTTAAGGAAAGGGGTGTAGAAATCTTTGAGGGTTTTTGCGTATTCGCGCGTGCCGTTTGCAATGTCGTCGAGCTCGTCTTCCATCTCTGCGGTAAAGGTGTCACCAATGTAGGTAGGGAAGTTGTCTTCAAGGAACGTAGAAACCACATCACCGGTCTCGGTAGGCTTGAGGCTTCTACCTTCTTTCTCTACATAGCCACGGTCGTTCAGTGTCTTCATAATAGACGCATACGTTGACGGGCGGCCAATGCCGCGCTTCTCGAGCTCTTTAATGAGCCCAGCTTCTGTGTAGCGTGGCGGCGGCGTGGTCTGCTTTTTTTCAGAAGACACGTCTATAACGTCGAGCACCTCACCCGCAGAAACTTTAGGGAGTTCTACATCTTCGCCGCGTGCATCTGGGTCTCCTTTAAGCCAGCCGTCAAACACCACCTGTGAACCATTTGCTGCAAATTGCGGAAGTGTTTTGTCTTTTGTCTCAGCGATTATTTTTGTTTTAAGGAGTTTTGCATCCGCCATCTGGCTCGCTACTGCACGTGCCCAAATAAGCTGGTAGAGGCGCTTTTGTTCGTCGGTAGAGCCGGCAGACTCTTTCTCTATATGGGTAGGGCGCACCGCTTCATGCGCCTCCTGTGCATTTTTAGACTTGGTTGCGTAGGTATGTGCCTCGGCATAGTTTTTACCCCATTTCTTTTCTATATGCTTAAGCATTGAAGCGACCGCGGGCGCCGCGAGGTTGGTGGAGTCGGTACGCATGTAGGTTATGTGGCCCGCTTCGTACAGTTTCTGCGCGATGCGCATCGTGTTGGCAGGAGAGAAGCCGAGCCTCGTGCTCGCCGCTTGTTGGAGCGTTGAGGTGGTAAACGGTGCACGTGGAGAGCGCTTCATCTCGCCCTCGGTTACATCGGCCACCGCAAGGCCATCTTTTTTAACCGCTGCTATAACTTTGTCTACGAGCGTTTTGTCGCGTGGTTCCTCAACCAGAGTAAGTGTCAGAGAATCTTTCTTCGGAGTTTTGGTTTGTGCGGTTACTACATAGTAGGTCTCCGGTACAAAAGCGCGTATCTCGCGCTCGCGCTCCATGATGATGCGGAGTGCGGGCGACTGTACGCGCCCTGCAGAGAGCCCGTAGCGCACTTTCTTCCAGATGAGCCCCGAGAGGTCATAACCCACCAGGCGGTCAAGCACGCGGCGCGCCTCCTGTGCGAGGCGTAGGTTCTCGTCGATCTTGCGCGGGTGTTCCAGTGCGTCGCTTATAGCCTCTTCAGTAATTTCATGAAAGACAATGCGCGCTGGTTTCTTGAGGCCAAGCTCTTCCTTTATATGCCAAGCAATAGCTTCTCCTTCACGGTCGGGGTCGGTTGCGAGAATGACCTCCTTTGCTTTATGGGAAAGTTCAGAAAGCTCCGCGATAACCTCGCGTTTAGCGGGCACCACTTCGTAATGCGGGATAAACCCACCCTCTATGTCGATAGCCTTTTTATTGCTCTTGGGTAGGTCGCGAATATGGCCCACCGAGGCACGCACCACAAAGTCGCCCGATTTGTCGATCGAGTGTAGATACTTTTCAATTGTCTTCGCTTTTGAGGGCGACTCTACGATAACGAGCTTCATGTTTCTCTAATTGATGCACGGGAACCTGCGTATGCGCAAATGCGTTGTACACGCCTAGTCACGCGTAATGTTCTCCGGGAGCTTGCCCGGCCATTTGTACACAAGAAGCGGGATAAGCACAAGTGTAAGCACCATCGCGAAGGAAAGGCCGAAGAGGATAGAGAATGCAAGCGGCCCCCAGAGGCTTGAAGCGTAGGTGAGTGGCACCATACCGATAACGGTGGTGATGGTGGTAAGCACGATAGGGCGCAAGCGCGAGACTGCTGCGTCTATCACTATCTCCGAGAGGTGGCTCGAGGTGTGCTCCTTCATGCGCTGAATGATCGAGTCCATGAGGATGATCGCGTGGTTGATTATCACACCTGCAAGTGCAATAACGCCAAGGAGCGACGGGAAGGAGAGTGGTTTGCCGGTAAGTGCCAAACCGCCGAACACGCCGATAAGCGAGAGCGGCACTATCATGAGGAGATATAGGGTGTAGCGGAACGAGTTGAAGGCAAGCACCAGAATGATGAACATGAGTACGAGACCAGCGATGAGTGAGAGGCCCATTTCTGCAAAGGACTTGTTGGTTTCTTCGTTCTCTCCCGCAGCCTTGATAGACACACCGTCAGGGAGTTGCACCGACTCCATTTTCTTGTTGAAGGCGGTAAGTACCTCACGTGCATTGTAGCCCGGTGCAACATTGGAGGAGAGTGAAACGATGCGGTTGCGGTCTTCGTGGTTGATGACTGAGTCGCTGCGAGAAAGGCCTTCGTCGAGCACGGAGCCCAAGAGCACCACCGCACCGGTCGGCGTTATAAGCGGAATTTGCTTAACGCTGTCTATGGTAGTGCGTGATGCGTCGTGCGGGTCGGAGAAGTTAGGGTTGAGGTTGAGTGTTACCACTATGTCCACGTCTTTCTCTCCGCCAGTGAGTGTAGTTGCCTTCATACCAGCGATAGCAGTACGCAAGGTTGATGCTACTACGATAGGTGAAAGACCAAGCTCGGCAACTTTTTCGCGGTTAACGGTGAGCGTAAACTCAACACCGTCGTTTTTGTTTGATGCGTCTATGTCGGTGGTGCCCGGGGTGCTCTCAAGTTGCGCACGCGCCATGTTTATTGCACGGTCAAGCGCATCGCGGTCGCGACCTTGGAACTGGAGGAGTATCGGTGCGCCTACCGGAGGCCCGCCTGATGGTTGGCCTGCGCGAATGGTTGCCATATGGAGGTCTTTGAGCGCATCTTTTACCTCGGTTAACACCTCGGTGGAGTCTTTTTTACGCTTCGGGTCGAGGTTAATGGTGACGTTTGCATACTGCGCGCCGCCCTGCGGGTTGTTACCAAAGGTGCTGGTCTTACCTACGGTCGTTACCGCAGACTCAATGTCTTCGATGGGGTAGAGCTTCTCCTCGACCGCGCGCGCAGCAAGGTCGGTTGCTTCAAGGGTGGTGCCGTTAGGCATCTCCATGTCGACATAGAGGTAGTCGGAGTCGTCCTGAGGGAAGAACTCAACCTTAACGACGCCCACAATAGGAAGTGCTAGTGAGGCAACAAACGCAATACTCATACCAACCAGGAACCACACCTGCGCAGTTTTGTTTTTGAAGAATTTCTTAAGTTTGTCTGCATACCAGACGCGCGATTTTTCTGCATACTCCTCTTGCTTGTCCATAAGAGGAGAGTGCTTCTCACGCGGCTGGCTCCACATGAGGGTCAGTATCGGTACCAAACCGAGCGCTACGAAGATCGACGCTATGAGCACGAAGATGAGCGTAAAGGGAATGGAAGCGATGAATTTGCCTACAATACCCGATATAAAGAAGAGCGGGAAGAATACCGCAACGGTGGTCATGGTGCCACCAGTGAGAGGCCACGCATACTCACGCAGCGCTTCAAATGCTGCTGTTTTTTTGTCGCCAAACTTGCGTATGCGTGTGTGTATAGCTTCAACTACCACGATGCCGGAGTCTACCAAGATGCCTATTGCGAGAATGAGTGAGAAGAGCGATACGAAGTTGAATGTGTTTCCTGAGTAGAGGAGACCGACGAATGCTATAACGAACGAAAGTGGTATAGAGAGCCCTGCAACGATAGCTTCGCGCCAGCCGATAGTAAGGAAGAGTGCGAGCATCACCAGTGTCATGGTCTCCAACCCAACACGGGTAAGCTCGGTGAGGTCGTGTATAACTTCGTCTCCAGTGTCGTAGGTAACAAGGTAGTTTGCACCAGCAAGAAGTGTTGGCCTCAGTGACTCAAGCCTGTCTTTGACGCGCTTGGTGGTGGCGGTTACATCTTGGCCGCGTACTTTAAAGACTGAAAGGGTCATTGCCTGTTCAGATGGTTGACCTTCGATAGAAACACGGGAGTAGGAGGTTGCCTTAACCACACCGTCGGACACCTCTGCTATGTCGCGAAGATATACTACGCGTCCGTTGTTCTGCATGATGGCAATGCCACCAATGTCTGTAACGTCGTCGAGGCTTCCTTTAAATGAGATGTTGTATGCAATGTCTCCTATGGTTATAGAGCCCACGGGGAGCGAGGCGTTTGCGCTACCTATAGCTGAGACCACCTGTGCAAGCGGGATACCGAGGCGTGCAAGCTCCTCCTTTTTAACAACCACCTGCACTTCGCGGTCGCGCACACCAGATACTTCGACGCGCGAAACGCCGGAGACGGTCTGTAATTCATTCTTAAGTTCCTCGCCGAGCTCTGCGAACTTTGCGAAGGGAAGGTCGGCAGTTACAGAGATTATCTGTACCGGTTGGTCGACGAAGTTTACGTCGGAGACCGCAGGTTCAGTCGCGTCTTCAGGGAGCTCGCTCTTTGCCTTGTCGACCTCGTCTTTGAGCTTTTGGATAGACTTGTCTATGTCGGCAGAAGCCAAAAACTGTACGGTAATAACCGAAACACCGTCGCGTGACGTTGAGGTTATTTTGTCGAGTCCAGAGAGGTTGGTAAGGTTACTCTCAAGCTTGTTGGTTACGAGGCGCTCAACATCTTCAGCCGAGGCGCCAGGGAGTACCACAGACACCACGCCCACTGGTATCTGCACCTCAGGCGCAGACTCTTTGGTGATCATGACCGCTGCAGCCAAGCCCCAGAGTACGAGACAAATGATGAGCAGGATAGTGAACTGCTTCTTTTCTATGAAGAATTTCCAGATGGCTAGCATGGGAGTATTACTTGAGGTTTACAACCTGCCCTGGTTGGAGACCACGCGCGTCGGTCACTATCTCCATGTCGGCAGTAAGGCCAGACTCAATAACAACGCGGTCGCCAAGCAGCGTGCCGAGCGTTACTGTGTGTGCCACTAACTTTTTGTTCTCGTCTACGGTAAAAACTGAGATTGAGTCTGCACCAACCTTGAGTGCTGAAAGCGGCAAGGTTATACGCGCACCTGCGTTTTGGCGAGCCACGCGAGTGATGTCGACGGTAACCGACTGGCCGTTGAGCAGGAGGTCGGCACCTTTACTGATGCCTACACGCACCTCAACTTTCTTGGTCTGTGGGTCAATAGCGGGCGCAATGCGGGTTATGGTTCCTGAAACTACACCAGTGTCAACGGTTATATTTGCCGGAGTGCCTACGGTTATTTCGCGTGCATCACTTTCTGTTACATAGGCAATAACTTCAAGTGCGCCATTGTTTGCTATAACCACCGCAACGCTTCCCGCGGCGAGGTAGTCGCCTACTTTAAGTGAGAGCGAGTTTATAGAGCCCGAGATAGGTGCGCGCACAATAGTTTTTTCAAGTGCAGCGCGTGCCGCTGCGAGTCCTGCCTGTGCTTGTGTAAGCGTTGCAGCTGAAGTGCCTGTGTTTGCCTCGGCTCCTTTTTGTGTGGTTTCGATAGCTTGTCGTGCGGACACTAATGCTGAAATTGAACTAACGATGGCGCTGCGTGCACTGTTGGCGGTTGCGCTATAGGTTGCGATGGTTGCGCTGGTAGTGTTGTTTGCGGCAATACCTGAGTTGAGCGTATTTATAATAGCGTCGAGGAATTCGCGGATCTTTTGGAGTTCTGCCTGGGTCTTTTCAAGCTCTGCAACAAGGTCAATCGAGGTTGAGAGTGTTGAAGACACAGAACGTTCACGTGCGAGTATGGGTGAGAGAAGCGAGCGGAGATTCTCTGCGTCTATTTTTGCCTGCGAATTTGAGCTCTGTACACTAAACTGCGGGTTTACGCCATCGTGGTTGCTAAACATTGGGTCGATGTCTGCGTGTACGGCTTTGTCTACAGCGCCATATGCCGAGAGGAGTGCGGTCACTGCGTTTGACTTTGCTGCTGCAAGGCCCGTCTGGGAAACAGATGCTCCTGCTGATGCTGCGTCTACCGCGCCTTGTGCCTGGGCTACTGCGGCGCGTTGTGCCGCGTTCTCCACTTGTGCCACGATGACACCTGCGCTGACGTAGTCGCCCAGGGTGTAATTAACTGCAGTGATCTGACCGCCTATTTCAGCACGTACCTGCGCCTGCGACTTAGCACTTACCGTGCCAGCGACAGAGAGGGGGGTAGTGTCTGCTGAAAGATTTGCGACACTGTTAAGCGTTACTGTGCGCCCTTCATTAAGAGAGGCCTCGGTCGACTGTTTGCCACCAAAGAAATGCCCAAAACCCCACGTTGCAATGAGTGCCACTACTGCAATAATGCCAAGCTTTACCCAACCAAACTTCTTACCAAAACGAAGGAAACCAGTAATAGCGCCCCGAAGCACGCGCCATAGACGCGCGAAAAGCCGTGTTAGAAACATAACACTACAGTAGCAGTTTGGTGTCAAAAGGTCAAAACAAACTCAATCGGCATTATTGACTTGATAAGGAAAAATAGTACAAATTATTTGGGTGAAAAGCCGCATCGCGGCCATACAAAGGAGAGAAAACATGCTTTGGCCGCTCTTGGTAGGGTGTCTCGCAGTATCCTTTTGGTTTGTGCCGGCTTCTCTCCGTTTCTGGGAGACGTTTGCTGTACCGGATGCTTTTTGGATTTTGCTGATGCTCCTGCTAACCCTTTTGGCTTACGGGGTTGGCTATCTCATCGGCCGTTTGGTCGGCAACTGGCTCCCAAGCCGCATCGAAGTGACACGCGAGGTGCTGTTGTTGCCCATCGAAAGTAACGGGCGGAACAAGATCTACGTGCATCGCTTTATATACAATGGTGAAACTTTTTGCCGGTATAAGGTAAAAAACCAGTACGGCGAAGAGGTGAGGGAGACGTTCGACGCAGACGTCAACAGTTTTTCGATCGACATCATTTCTTCCGATGAGCAGCCGCGTCTCTATGAAATGAAAAAGTTCTCTACGTATCCAGCCTTTCGAATGATCGGTATCGAGGGCCAGGGTGTGCATGACCGCAAGTTTCTCCTGCCTGAGGGCGGGTACAAGCGAGATAGTTAATGAATGTGGGGGAGCGGTACGCCGCTCCTCTTTTCTTTTTACGCGCGTTCTATCTTGCCGAGCCGCTCTACTATGAGCCCGCGTATGAGGAGTGAGGACAGCGCAATGTTTGCTTCCTGCGCAGAGAGGCCGAGCTCGTCTATGAGGTCGTCGCGTGTTTTTGCCTCGCTCAAGTTCTCCATAATAGAGCGCTCAGTATCGCGTAAATCGCTCGGTAGCTGTTGCTGCTCTGATTTTTCTTCAACTTTAAAACCGAGCGCTTCTAAAATGTCCTCGCTGTTTCGAACGAGTGTCGCACCCTCGCGTATGAGTGTGTTGACGCCAGCGCCCGTGTCTCGCCCGAGCTCGTGGGGTATAGCAAGCACTTCGCGGTTGTAAGAGAGTGCAAGCCGTGCGGTTATGAGTGTGCCACTTTTTTCTCCCGCTTCAACAATGAGTACCGCGGTCGACATGCCAGCTGCGATTCTGTTGCGCTGTGCAAATGAGTACAGTGCCGCTTTGAAACTCGGTTCGTTCTCGCTTATGAGTGCGCCGCCATTTTTTAAGATCTCTTCGCTCAGCCTTCTGTTCTGTGCCGGGTAGACTACCTCTTCATTGAGGCCTGAAGGGAGCACCGCAATGGTCGGTACCCCGACCTCAAGTGCCGCTTTGTGTGCCTCGCTGTCTATGCCTATCGCCATGCCAGAAACTATAGCGATGGGGTAGCCACGGAGCCCTGCAATGAGTTTGGTCGTCTGCCGGCGGCCGTACGGGCTTGAGGCGCGTGAGCCCACTACGCACAGATATATAGTGTCTTCCGGCGGCAATACTCCTTTTATATAGAGTGAGGTTGGGGCGTCTGGTATCTCGCGCAAAAGCGGCGGGAAGTTCTTGGGGTGTAATTGTCGGAGTGGGTAATTCATTGTAGTATAAATCCTATATTATAGAGGGCGACGCTATTTTCCATGCTTGATATCACTTTCATCCGCGAAAATCCAGACAGCCAGCGTATCGCCGAGGCCGGCGATGACGGATTGGCATGGCCCGAGTTC
>CAYPJX010000019.1:11867-13273 GCA_964411175.1 uncultured Candidatus Saccharibacteria bacterium
ATAGGGAGGGTATAGACCTCGACGTAGTGTTGCGTCTTGCAGATGAGCGTAAGGCGCTTGCCGCACGCATCTCCGAGCTCAACCAGCACAAGAACGCCAATGCTAAAAAGTTTTCTCCGACTCTCTCCGACATTGAAAAACAGGCAGTTTTGTCTGAAGGATCACGTATAAAGGAGGATGTAGCTAAAGTGGAGGAAGCATACCAAGCGCTTGAGAAAGAGCTGGTGGCACTTCTTATACAAATTCCTAACATCCCCTCAGCAGACACGCCGGTCGGGCCCGACGAGAGCGGCAACAAAGTAGTGCGCCAGTGGGGGCAGAAGCGCGAGTTCTCATTTGCGCCGAAGGCGCATTGGGACATAGGAAAAGAGCTCGGCATCATAGACACCGAGAAGGCTGCAGAAGTTTCTGGTGCTCGCTTTACCTACCTTAAAGGCGACTTGGCACTCATGCAGCAGGCCCTCATACAATTTACTTACAGCCTCCTCACGTCGCGCGAAAAGCTTGAAGAAATAATAAAGAAAGCAGGTATCAACGTAGACCCTAAACCATTTATACCTATGGTAGTGCCGCTCATGATGCGCTCAAGTGTTATGAAGCGCATGTCCCGCCTCGACCCTATAGACGAGCGCTACTACTTTGAGAAGGATGACCTCGTGTTCATCGGCTCAGCTGAGCACACGCTGGGCCCTGTACACATGGATGAAATGCTTAAAGAGGCAGACCTTCCTATACGCTATGTTGCCGCTTCAGCTGCATTTAGGCGTGAGGCAGGCGCCGCAGGCAAGGACACGCGTGGCATTTTGCGCCAGCATCAGTTCGACAAAATAGAGATGGAGAGCTTCACCAAGCCCGAAGATGGCTACGCAGAGCAGGAACTTTTTGTTGCAGTGCAAGAACACATCATGCAGTCGCTCAACATACCGTACCAAGTTATGCTCATTTGCACGGGTGACATGGGCTTCCCCGACCAGCGACAGTTCGACATTGAGTCGTGGATGCCCGGGCAAGACACGTACCGCGAGACCCACACCTCAGACTACATGGGAGGCTTCCAGGCGCGCAGGCTTAACACACGCCTCAAGCGTGCAGACGGCCAGGTAGAGCCCGTGCATATGAATGACGCTACTGCCGTGGCGGTGGGCCGCACGCTTATCGCAATACTTGAAAACTATCAGAACGAGGATGGCAGCGTGACCATCCCCGAAGTGCTTCGCCCGTACATCGGCAAGGACAAAATAGTGAAGCAGTAATGGCTCGTCGAGTACAACTTCCAGAATCAAAGCTTCGTCGCAAGCGTCGCATTATGCGCACGCGGCTTGCTATTGTTCTTGGCGTACTCGCCGTTGTTCTCTTTGGTGTGGTGGTAGGCCTCTCGTGGTTGCCGTACATACGCATACATGCCA
>CAYPJX010000020.1:0-12952 GCA_964411175.1 uncultured Candidatus Saccharibacteria bacterium
GGTGCATAAATATAAAACAAAGAAGGAGAGTGTCGTGCCGGTTACGCGCGGCACGGTGGTGTTGCCTACAACCGCTACGCGCGTTATCTCCGCGGCTAAAAGCGTCGTGAGCTCGGTTGTTGCTAAGGCAGGCGAGAGCGCCGCTGCAGTAGCAAATGGTGTTGCCGACGCAGTGGGCCTCAAGCAAAAAGAGGAGGCAGCAGCAAAGCAGCAGTTCTTCGTGCTCCAGCTTGCAACCTTTGCCAAGTCTTCAACCGACGCGTTCGTGAAAGACCTTGAGCGCTTCGCTAAGTCGGACACACCGTACCTTATTATCGACCTGCGCAACAACCCGGGCGGCTACATCGATGTTGCAGTCGACCTCGCAAGTTACTTCTTGCCCAAAGGTGCACTTATCGTAAGCGAGCGCACCGGCGCACAAGGCGTGGTTTCTAAACACGACAGCATAGGCCACGACTTGCTTAAGGAAATAGACCCAACCAAGCGACGCATCGTGGTGTTGGTTAACAAGCAGAGTGCTTCAGCATCAGAAATTTTGGCGGGTGCGCTCCAAGACCATGGCATAGCAAAAGTAGTGGGCGAGACTTCCTTTGGCAAAGGCTCGGTGCAAACCTTGGTAGACATAGGCTCGCTCGGGAGCCTCAAAGTAACCATCGCACGTTGGTATACCCCCAAGGGCCGCAACATTTCTCACGAAGGCATTACGCCAGACGTCATCGTTGACCTCAAAGACCCTAAGTATGCAAGCTCCACCGACCCATTTATAGACGCTGCAACAGAAACATTGCTCGACGACACACCGTGGAATAAAGTTCAATAAAATAAAAAAGTATCCCCGCACGGCCTTGGCCGTGCGGGGTAGTGTTTATTCGCCGCCGTCTACAAATGAGTTGCGTGCCGAGCGATCTCGCAGGAACACGAACTGGTTACCCTCGATCACGAAGTACTGGTGCGTGAGCCACTCGGGTATATCGCTGTCGAGGCCACCGATGTCGGTGTTGGTGACCAACAGTCTGCTGTCGGGGTAGAAGGAAGCACCATAGGAGGTGGTAGGAAACTCCGTAACCACTCCGGTTAGGAGGTCGATCGCCACGCCCGTTTGACACTCCGTGCCGCAGCCCCAGGTAGTGACAGCGTAGTGGCCTGCGTAGTTGGGCCCATTAAGGCGTGCCTCAACAATCGCGTCGAGATGCTCCCAATACGGAAGCGTCGATGTGCGGTCGAGCTGCGCTAGCTCGATGAGGTCGACCACCTCTGCTGGGTAGCCTCCGAAGTCGAAGAAGTTGTAGAGGTAGTCGTGCTCCTGCGCAGACGCAAGAGAGGCGGTGAGTACTGCAGCACTTAGTGCGGCAAGCAATATACGTGTCATAGTGGACTCCTTGTCCTAAGGTTGAACTACCAGCCTGTAGTACAAACTATAAATGTAATTTTAGCAAGAGTGACTCTTTTGACTTTTTATATGCACGTTGTATGTTATTTTCAGTTGCTCTTGGTATCTTAACGGAAAGGGGATTGAAATGCGTGTGCTGATAGTTGAAGACGACGCGCTTACGGCTACGACCATGGAGCTCATGCTCAAGGCCAAAAGCATGCATGTCTACACCACCGACCTCGGCGAAGAAGCCGTGGACCTGGCGAAACTCTACGACTACGACATCATCCTACTCGACCTCAACCTGCCCGACATGTCGGGCTACGAGGTTCTGCGGACGTTGCGTGCAGCGAAGGTGTTTACACCCATCATGATCGTCTCCGGCCTCACTAGCATTGAATACATCGTGAAGGGTCTCGACTTCGGCGCCGACGACTACCTCAAGAAGCCGTTCCACAAGGACGAGCTGGTGGCACGCATTTATGCGGTCACACGCCGCGCCAAAGGGCATGCGCTTTCTGCCATTACGGTCGACGACCTTACCGTCATGGTCGACAAGAAGTTCATTCTCTACCGTGGAGCGCGTATGCACTTTACCGGGAAGGAATATCTTCTTCTTGAGCGGCTCGCGCTTCGCCGCGGCAACACGGTAAGCAAGGAACGTCTCCTCGAGGAACTCTACGGCGGGTTTAACGTGCCCGATGTGAAGATCCTCGACGTGATGGTGAGCAAGATCCGCAAGAAGCTCGGTATTGCCGCCAACGACCCGCTCCTCCAGACGGTTTGGGGTAAAGGGTACCGGCTTGGCGAACCTGAGGAGGTCTACGCATGAGGCCTCCTGCTCCCGAAAAGTTGCCCGTGACACGCGACCTCCAAGGTAACGTAATAACGGTGCACAACTTGCCGCCTCCGGACACGGTGCGATGGAATGTTAACAAGAAAGCCATCGTCGTACGGGCGGTCGAGCATCGACTGATTTCCCTCGAAGCAGTGCTGGCGAGGTACCGCATGACCGAAGGCGAGTTCAACGCCTGGAAAACTGGGCTCGCGTCTCATGGCCCCACCGGCCTCAAGAGTACTAAGCGTCAGGCGTTGCGCCGCAGCGACTACGCGAAAACAAAAGAGAAAGGGCCGACCTAGCACTAGGTCGGCCCTCATTATTTTTGGTACGAAGCGTCTGCTAGGCGGCAGACACGTCCATCTCGGGGAGGGAGATGCCAGGGTTTATGAAGTTTTCCTCTGCCACGCGCATGCGGTAGCCGCGTCCCCAGACCGTCTCGATGATCTCCTCGGCACCTTCGTGAAGACTCTTCATCTTCGCGCGCACCTTGCAGATGAACACGTCGACGATCTTCGCCTCAGGCTCGTCGTCTACACCGCTGGTGTACATGCCCTCGAGGATCTGCTCCTTCGAGAGCACTCTGCCTGCGGCCTCCGCAAGGAGGATCACCGCAGAGAACTCGCGACCAGTGAGCTCGAGCCTGGTGCCGTTGATGGCGACCTTGCCGATGCCGAGGTTGATGGCGAGGTGCGCCCCCTTGTGCGTGAGTTCGAACACGTCGGTGAGCCCTTTGACGAAGCTCACAAACCGCCTGGTCGCCGCCCGCAAAGACGCGTGCAGCTCGCCCGGGTTAACCGGTGCGCGCAGCAGGTCGTCGCCGCCGTTCTCGAGGAACTGTGTGCGATGTTCGCTCCAGCGCATCTCCGGCGAACCGGAGGACGTGCCAAGCACCGGGATCACGATCTGCTGCCGGCGAATTTCTCGGCACACAAGGGTGCCAAACTTTTCATCGATATTGATGAGGGCTGCATGGAAGTTACCGTCCTTGAGCCAGTCGATGAGTTCGTCGATGTCGGCGATCTCATTATGTGCCTCTGTTGCAACGCCTTGTCCGCGCAGGAACATGAGGGTAGTGGGGTCGATACCGATAGAAAGTACTTTCACAATACGCCTCCTTGTTTTGTGTACTCTATCTCTGAGCTAACCACACCTTTATATAGGTGTCAAAAAAGAAACAGGGCTCCCGGAGGAGCCCTGTGTAGGCTATGTGGCTACTCTTCGGTTTTGATTTCCTTGAGCAGCCCTTTGAGGTGGTGGATAGCCATCTCCACTTCTTCGGCATCGCGTTCGCGGTCGCCGTATTCGTCGTCCCTGGTTGTGTAGAGATCCGAGACGTGCATGCTGGCGAAGCGCTTGGCTTTGGCAGTTATGCTGCCGATGAAGCTCTTGAGGAGCTTGTAGTCGTCGCTCGGCTTGCGCATGCGCCCGCCCAACCCGTGGCCGGTCTGGCCGGTGCGGATGTTGACGAGCATCTGCACTTCGGCAACACCCATGTCCCGCTCGATGGCCTCCTGTGCCAGCTGCAGTTGGAGTGCCGGGTTACTGGTGCCCTTGGCGATGTAGATCGCCGCGGTCACCGAGAGCTGCTCGTTCCTCGGCAACTCCGGGTTCATGAAGCGCTTTACGCCTTCGGGAAGTTGGTGCACCGCGAGATAGTTCTCGATATGGGTGGTCGACTTCTTCACCAGATGTGCGACGTCTTTCACCTTTGCTGCATGCGAACGTTCAGTGCTGTCGCGATAGAGTCGGGCGTATGCTGCCGCCTCGTCGACCGGCACTAGGTCTTCTCGGTGCAGGTTGGCGATGAACGACTTCCGGAAATGGTGGCGTTCGTCGCGTATGGGGTCGATGAAGCACTTCACCAGCGGGTCGGTGTTCGTGCGGTCACGCACGATGCCCCAACTGCGCCAACGGCGTTCTCCGTCCGTGAGGACGAACATGCCGGGAATCTCGGAGTACTTGCAGAGCTGGATCGGAGTTTGTTGGCCGACCTCCGGGTCCATAAATTCTTCGGCCATTTCCTCGAGACCCTTCTGGTTGAAGTATCTGCGAGGTTGCCCCTTGAAGGGGAGTATCCGACTGAGGCGCACGAGCATTGGCTCGCCGCTGCCGGACTCCTCTTGCTGCACGGGGCGTGCGGCGGATGCCAGAGTCATGTCTACCTCCTTTTCTTTGGGTTTGCGTTCTAGAGCTAGTCTGGCAACACAATGCTATAAAATTTAATACTATGCAAGAGGTCTGGCCACTTCCTAAAAAAGGTATACTAAATGTATGCACTACAACCTTAAAGGCACTAATCTTGAGCTTACCAACCCCAACCGCAATTACGTAGAGAAGCGTATCCGCCCGCTCGATAAGTTTTTGAGCCGTAAGACCTCCGCACGCCTCGATATCGAGCTTGAGTTTCTCGACGGCGAAGAAAAGAAATACCGCGCTGAAGGTACGCTCCACGACCATGGGCTTGAGGGAGACTTCCGGGCAGAGGCCACTGGTTCAACCCTGCACGAAGCTATCGACCTTATGACACACGAAATAGGTATGGAACTTTCACGCACTAAAAAGAGGATCATCGACGACAAGCGAAAAGGCGCACTCCTTTTTAAGAACATCATCCGCGGTTTTACTGACAGGTTTTAAGTGAAACAAAACAAGTACGAGAGGGGCTTCGCAGGCGGGTAGCCGAGACTGAGCAAATTTGCAGTAGCAATTATCATCTAGCGAAGCGAGAGAACAAAAGTTATTTTGATTCCGAGCAAGCGTTGATGATATCGAAGATATGCGTACCCTCGAGGACTTCGTTTTGTGTAGCGAATTATCCTCTTAAAAAATCTTCGTAATCCATTTCCTTTTTGCCCTCGGGGATTACCTTAAGGAGTTTTAGTTTGCCATCTTCTAGAGCTGCTTCGGTTATAATGAGGCGGATTTTCTTGCCGCCCTTTTCAACAAAGGTAAACGCGCGCGGGTTTTTGTCGAATGCTCGTATCTTCATGAGTTGTATACGCGGGTCGCCCGAGAGGTCTACGAGCGCGTCCTCGCTCGAAAACTTTTTGCTGTAGGTTGCCTGTGAGTTATCTTGTACGACCGGCTCTACAGATCCCTCAAGCCAAAAAGGAAGCGTGTCTGCAAGCAAGTTGGCGCCCTCTGCTGCAAGCACGTCTTCAAACTCGCTGCCTTTGGGTGGCCACACCTCTTCCTCAAGTGCAATAGTTGCCTGTGCAACTATTGGCCCCTCATCCATTTTTTCATTCATGAGCATGACGGAGACGCCAGTGATGCGCTCGTCGGCGAGTATTGCTGAGAGTGCCGGAGACGGCCCACGAAACTTTGGCAGGAGAGACGGGTGAATGTTAAGACAACCGCGTTTTGGAATTTCCAAAACAGTTGTGGGGATGAGTTTGTTGTATGCAGCAACCACAAACACATCCCACTCACTGTTTTTAAGTTCAGCCACCAACTGCTCGTCTTTAAGTGTGGTAGGGGTGAGCACATCTATGCCGCGCTCTTGTGCCCAAGCCTTTGCTGGGCAGGGAGTCACTTCAAGCCCACGGCCACGCGGCTTGTCGGGCGCGGTTATAACGAGTGCAGGTACGAGACCCTTTGCCTCAAGCGCATCAAGTACCACCACCGCGAAATGTGGTGTGCCAAAAAATGCAAAGAGAGGAGATTCTTTTTTACTCATGAACAGTAGCTTCTTCGGTTTGGTTTGCGCCAGGATGGTTAAACTTAGGGTCGTTGGTGAGCTTCTCTGCCTTGTCTATATATAGTATGCCGTCGAGATGGTCTTACTCATGCTGGAAGATATGTGCCACGAGCCCGGTGCCGTTGTAGGTAAACGGCTCGCCGTGTTCATTGAGCGCTTTTACCGAGGCCTTCTCGTGGCGTATGACCGTGCCGTATTTGCCGCGTACCGAGAGGCACCCCTCGCTCATTTCTTTTTTTGCACGGGAGAGGCGAGTGATCTCCGGGTTTATAAACACCATGTCATCTGGGCGGGGAAAATCTTCCTCTGCATCTTCAGGTACCAGGGCTCTACCGGACACAACAAAAATGCGCAGACTTTCTCCTACTTGCGGTGCCGCTATAGCCACACCATATTCTTCACCTGCAAGCACTTTCTTCATGCGAGTTAAGAGAGAACGCACCCTTGGCGTGTTGATATCTTTTTTGGCAACAGGCTTCGCCTTTGCGCGAAGCACTGCACTGCCTTCTTGCACGACCGGGTCCTTCATGGGGTAACTATAAGCTAGCAATACTAATAAAAAAAGTGCCAGCTCTTGGAGAGCTGGCAGTAAACTCCAACGAGAGGGTCAGGAGGGTGCATGGGATCGTTGGAGGATTGGGCGGGAAGCCAAGTCGTACCTCGGGTTTCGGAGGATACAAGGCGAGCGTCAACACCTTGTTGACTTGGCTTCCCAACGAGCCGTTCCGCTGCGGGGGTGGGGCTGGCGGAGCACGGCTCGTGTCCGTGCGTAGCGACACAGTCGGGTCGTATCTCAAACAGAGAGGAGTGCGGAGGGCTGAGAGCTCTACCTGTCTGCTTTGAGAACGCAGTGTCGCTGTGGTGCGCACGGTGTCTAATGTTCGTTTCTGGAGTGAATGTAACAAAAAATAACCGATTGTCAACCATTGTATACTGGGCATATGCAGCATATTGGCAGCCATTTAAGCGGAGTGGGTAAAAAACGCGGCAAAGAAACGGAGCGCGGAGAAATGCTTAAGTATTTTCAGACCGAACTCAACCGTGCCCGGGTGCGCGACGGTCTTGCGCCCATCTCCATGCCACGTATGGGTAAGATTTTGGAGCTCATACCTACCAAAGACCTCTACTATTTGCGTAGCGTGTGTGACGACACAGCAAAACGCGGTGGCGAGTTTTCTAAAAAGTTTTGGTGGGAGATAAAGCCTCGTAAAGACGGAGACAAGCAACCGCCGATTTTTACCAACGTAAAGAAAGCCGCACGATGAACGAGCGCTTTGTTATAGAAGGGCTCGCGGGAGAAAAACGTCTTCTAGGAGAGATATCAGTGAAGGGTGCAAAAAATGCAGTTTTAAAGTCATTTGCTGCAGCACTGTTGTTTACAGATGAGCTCACTATAACGAACGTGCCGGAGATAGAAGATGTTGAACGCATGGCCGAACTCCTGCGCGGCTTTGGTGTTACCGCAGAAAAACGCGACTACGGTCGGTATGTAGTTAATCCAGAGTATGTCACTTCCTCGCAACTCGACCTCACGGCTGCGCGGCGATTGCGCGCCTCCATTGTGCTTACTGGTCCCTTGCTTGCACGCACAGGGCGCGCCTCTTTTCCGCTTCCCGGGGGAGACGCAATAGGTCCTCGCCCCATCAACCTTTTTTTGGATGGTTTTAGAAGCTTGGGTGCTAAAGTCCGCGAGGAGAATGGCATCTTTGAGTTGACCGCGGTCGGAGGCCTGCACGGTGCGGAAATATTTTTTCTCTCCATGAGCGTCACTGCAACGGAAACCATGTTGATGGCCGCCGTGCTCGCCAACGGAACAACCACACTCAGGAACGCAGCAATGGAGCCCGAGATAGTGGCGCTCGCCGAATTTTTGAATCAATGTGGAGCGAACATCCGCGGCGCGGGCACTCCTACTATTACTATTGAAGGCGGTCAGCTACTGCACGCACGGGGGAAAGAGTGGTACACGATACCCGACCGCATAGAAGCGGGAACGTTCCTGCTCCTCGGTGCTCTTGTGGGAAAGGAAGTAAAGATAACCGACTGCAACCCTACTCACGCAGAGATGCTTATTCATCTCTTGAAGCAGTCTGGTGCCTCCATAACAACCGACCAGTCTTCTATAACGGTGCGCGGCACCGGCGAGGTGCGTGCTATGCACGTGCGCACCCACGAGTACCCTGGCTTCGCGACAGACCTCCAACCGCCCATGGTCGTGTGTCTCACACAGGCGCAAGGGGAGAGTACCGTGTTTGAAACTATTTGGGGTGGCAGGCTCGCCTACACACAAGACCTTGTCCGCATGGGTGCTAACATCTCACTTTGGAACCCGCAACAAATAAGTGTCACCGGCCCGACCCCACTTCACGGTGCTGAGCTTGAGAGCCCCGACATCCGCGCAGGGCTCGCGTTCCTTATGGCAGCTGCCATAGCAGAAGGAGTGTCGAGTTTGGGTGGTATCTACCATATAGACCGTGGCTATGAGCGCATTGAGGATAGGCTTTCAAACCTAGGTCTCACTATACGCCGGGAGGCGCGCTAAATTTGTTGCGGCACACGTTCTCACGTATCATGTGAAGATGTCGTTGCTCACGCCAAAACTCGGGATAGACTTAGGCACCGCAAACACGCTCGTGTTTGTACCAGGGAAGGGAGTAGTACTTAACGAACCTTCAGTGGTGGCTATTTCCGATGTGGGCCGCCGCGTGCTTGCCGTGGGTGCAGAGGCGAAAGAAATGATAGGCCGCACACCAGGCGAGATCATTGCGTACCGTCCGCTTAAAGACGGCGTTATTGCCGACTACCGTGTGACGCAAGCGATGCTCAAGTATTTTATTTCGAAGGCACTTAGTCGGTTTCAGATTTTTAAACCCGAAGTAATGATCTCGGTGCCAACGGGTGTTACCTCAACCGAGCGTCGTGCAGTGGTGGAAGCGGCTATTAAAGCGGGTGCTAAGAATGCATACGTGGTGAAGGAGTCGGTGCTTGCAGCAATAGGTGCAGGCATTCCTATACAAGAGCCACGCGGCAACATGGTGGTAGACATTGGCGGCGGCACCACCGATGTTGCCGTGATAAGCCTTGGCGGTATCGTTGCGTCGACCTCAGTTAAATGTGCGGGCGACAAGCTCGACCACGCCATCGTCGACTACGTAAAAAAGACATTCAACTTGGCGATAGGAGAGAAGACCGCGGAGTCGGTCAAAATAGGGATTGGTTCTGCAGTACCCGTTGAAGAAGAACTCAGCATGACCATCCGCGGCCGCGATTTTATAACTGGTCTTCCACGCACGGCAGACATTCGTACTAACGACGTGGTAAAGGCCATGGGCAAAGAGCTGCGTGAAATCATTAAAGCGATACGCGATGTGCTCCAAGAGACGCCGCCCGAACTCGCTGCAGACATCATCGACCGCGGTATCACGATGACCGGCGGCACCAGCCAGCTGCGCAACTTCCCCGAGCTGGTTCTGCGGCGCACCGGCGTTAAGGCAAACGTTGCCGAAGAAGCGCTCTTTTGTGTAGCACGAGGCACAGGTATCGCACTTGAGCACCTCGAAACCTACAAAAAAGCAATTATCGCTAAGCGTTAATTTCATGCATCACGCCTATCTGTACGAAGGCCCGCTCTCGCTCCTTGCGGATCTTGCTCGCTCCGCACAACAACTCCTCACGGGTACTGAGGGAGCTAACCCAGACGTGCACGTGTTTGAGCATGAAAAGTTTTCTATAGAAGAAGCGCGCGAACTTTCGGCACAGGCAGCACTTAAAAGTGTCTCTACCCAGTCTCTCTATGTACTCGGTACAGGTGCTATTTCTCCTGAAGCACAGCAAGCCATGTTGAAATTGTTTGAAGAACCGCAGCAGGGAATGGTGTTTGTACTGCTTACACCCAAAGGCACCCTTATGCCAACACTCCGCTCACGCTTTTTGGAGTATCCAGAAAAGTTAGAAGTAGAAGCGGTGTCGCTTGCACCAGCAAAAAAGTTTTTAGCTAGTACCTACAAAGAACGCAGTACACAAGCAGCAGCACTTATAAAAGAAGAGGAGGGAGCAAAGGAACGTGTACGAGAATTTATTACTTCGCTTGAGTTGCTGCTCCATACTGCACATACAAAAAATCCGAGCGCAGAGCTTCGCGAGGCACTTGAGGATATTGCGCTTGTACGCGGCTATCTTGCCGACCGTTCCGCCTCGCTTAAGATGCTGCTTGAGCACTTGGCGGCAACGCTTCCGCTTGTGTAGACATTGACAAAAAGGAAAAATATATTAATTTGGTTTCGGATGTAACTGCAAACAAAGGAGAGGGAATTGTCCATCGGCGACATCTTCACCATCGTACGGATCGTCGTGCTTCTGCTGCCGCTTCTTCTGCGCCCGTTCGGCGCACTCAAGAAGAAGGCTGAGGCATACCGCGCCGCCAAGCGGCGCGCCGAAGCCGGCCTCGGAGTGGTCGGTCCGTCTATGCTTCGCTCTACCGTACAGCGGCTCGCCGCCATACCGGGCAAGAACCTGGTCGCGGTCGTGAACGTTTCCGGTACTATCCTGACCGACTCGAACTCCGCGCCCTTCTTCATGCGGAACAATGCGGTGTTCGGCGAGCAGGTGCGAGACATCATGTTGAACCTTGCTTCTATTGAGCGAGTCCGCGGTGTGCTGACTCGCTTTCAGACGCCGGGCGGCACCGTCTCGGGTTCCGAGGCTATCCGCGAAGGCATGGAAGCGTGCAACAAGGAAAAGCCCGTGATCGCACATGTCACCGGCATGTCGGCCTCGGGTGGCGTGTGGGCCATGAGCGCCGCGCGACGCATTTATGCGGAGCGCGAATCCATCATCGGTAGTATCGGCGTCATCGGGCCCACGCTCTTCACCTACAAAGACGTGACTGCGGTGCAGGGGATGTTCGGCAGCGGCGTCGAAGGCACTATTACGGCCCGTGTTCTTTCCAAAGGACGCGGCAAGTCCTTCGGCAGCCCTTATGTCGAACCCGAAGCAGGTGTCGTTGAGCACTTCGAACAGTTCCTCGAGGACACCTACAACCGCTTCAAGGCACTGGTACTCTCTGCACGTCCGAAGATGGTGTATCAGGAGCTCGAGGATCTCGGCGCCATGGTCACCAGCTCACAGCATGCGCTCGACATGAACCTTATCGACGGCATCGGCAACATGAGCGTCGCCGAGCGTGAACTCATGAAAGAAGCGAACCTCTCGTTCGAGGACACGACTTTCGTGCAGATCGTCGTGGAGCAGCAAGGCGGCTTCATCTCGAGGATCTTCGCCGAGTACCTGCCGGCGCTCCTCCCGCATGCGGCACATGCCTCGCAAGAGGCTGTTGCAAGTGCGCTCTCGCAAGAGATCGTGCTGGCTATGTCTCCGCTTGCGATGCGTCCGTTTCGCTAAAGCACTCCGCCCGCGTCCTGTTCATTCAGGACGCGGGTTTTCTTTTTTGTTACAATCACTCGCACTATGACAGGTGCTAAGCGCAAAGTCCGTACAGAGCGTGTTGTTAAACTCAACCGTGCACTCGCAAAGCTCTACCCAAAGCCAGAGACCGAGCTTAACTACAAGACACCCTGGCAGTTTATGGTGGCCGTGCAGCTCTCGGCGCAGTGCACCGACAAACGAGTAAATATCGTTACGAAAGAGTTGTTTAAGAAATATAAAAAACTAAGCGACTATCTTACTGCCGAGCCAAAAGAGTTTGAACAGGCGATACGCTCGGTCACCTACTTCCGCAATAAAACAAAAAACATTTTGGCGGCCGCCAAAATAATTAAAGAAGACTGCGGCGGCAAAATCCCGAGTACCATAACTGAACTTATTAAAATCCCCGGTGTGGGCCGTAAGACCGCCAACGTGCTTTTAAGCGACCTGCATTCGGTAGGCGAGGGGATCACGGTCGACACACACGTTATCCGTTTTGTGCAGCGCTTTGACCTCTCCGACCACAAAGATGCTGTGCGTATCGAGCGCGACCTGATGGAAATTTTGCCTAAAAAGGAATGGGTTTATTTTTCTCATAGAGTGGTTTTTTATGGCCGCTACATGGCACCGGCAAGAAAGTACGACACGACGAAAGATCCGCTTATAAAAATTTACCCTCCCGCTGCAAAGCGGTTTAGGGTGTGAGATGTAGACCAAACAAAACAAGTTTGAAGGAGGCTTCACAGCGCGATGGCGCGAGACTTGAGCAAATTGCCAGCAGGCAATTATGCGTACTCCTGAAAACTTGGTTTTGTGTAGCTTTTCCCTTAGCTGTATACTGTCGGAATGGCATACGACTTTAAACCGTTCGACGCACGCATTAAAGAAATTACCGAGCATCTCACTAAAGAGCTTTCAGGCATCCGTACCGGCCGCGCTTCTATCGCTATCCTCGACAACGTACAGGTGGAAAGCTATGGCACCATGGTGCCGGTTAACCAGGTTGCTAACATTTCTATCGAAGCGCCGACTATTTTACGTGTAGCTCCGTGGGACATGTCTCAAGCTAAGGTGGTAGAAAAAGCGATTACCGACGCAAACCTCGGTGTCTCAACTGGTGCAGACGACAAAGGCGTTCGCGTCTTTTTCCCAGAGCCAACCGGTGAGCGCCGCGTACAGCTCGTGAAGCTTGCAAAAGAAAAAGTTGAAGAGATACGTGCAGAGCTGCGCCGTGCACGCGAGGAAGTGTGGTCCGACATCCAGGCACAAGAGAAAGAAGGTGTGCTCACCGAGGACGAAAAGTTTCGCGGCAAGGATGACATGCAGAAACGTGTCGATGCGGCAAACCAAGCATTTGAAGCCGCCTTTGAGCGTAAAGAAAAAGAAATAACTAGCTAACTAACTTATGAACCTGCTCGCATTCATACTTATATTGGTAGCACTCATTGTGGTGCACGAACTCGGGCATTTTAGCGTTGCAAAGTTTTTCAAGATACGCGTTGATGAGTTTGGTATTGGTTTTCCACCACGCCTCTTTGGTAAAAAAATAGGGGAGACCATCTACTCCGTAAACCTGCTTTTCTTTGGCGGGGTCGTACGCATCTTCGGCGAGGAC
>CAYPJX010000021.1:0-10447 GCA_964411175.1 uncultured Candidatus Saccharibacteria bacterium
GACCCTCGGTAATTTTTCCATCCGAGAGCGCCTGTTGCATCTCCTCCGGCATCATAAGAAGACGCAGTGTGTTAGAGACATACTCGCGGCTCTTGCCCACTTTCTCGGCAACTTGGCTGTGCTTGAAGCCGAACTCCTTTACCAAACGCTCAAACGCTTTCGCACGATCCACCGCGTTAAGGTCTTCGCGCTGGAGGTTCTCGATGATAGCTATCTCGAGTTTTGTTTTGTCGTCGAGGAAGTCGTCTTGGATTATCGCCGGCACCTGTGCAATGCCTGCAAGTTTGCTGGCACGTAGCCTTCGCTCACCGGCAACGAGTTCATACTCAACACCGATGCCGCCGTCATCTTTGGTAAATTCTCGGCGCGTAACAGTGAGTGGCTGTATCACACCGTACTGGCGGATAGAGCGCGCAAGGTCGTTGAGCTTTGCTTCGTCGAATTCGCGCCTCGGCTGAAACGGGTTCGGCTTTATCTTGTCTACCTCTATCCAAAAAATCGAGTCGTTGTAAAACTGCGCCATAGACGATATTCTAGCATGTGTAGACCCCAAAACGTATATGGGGCAAGGCCGGAGTGGCGTAATGGTAGCCGCGCACGACTCAAAATCGTGTCCCGCGAGGGGTGTGGGTTCAAGTCCCACCTCCGGCACTAGAAACAGTTAAGTCAAGAGCATGTCTCTTGGCGATTACTGTTTATTGCTGGGGTGGGAGTTGAAAGCAAGCGCGGGGCACCTAGCCAGCAGGCTAGGTCGCGCGAGCAGGGCCGAGCGGAGTGAGGAGCGACGGCGACGAACGAGCGCTTGGCCAAGCCCCTCCGGCACAAAATATAGTGAAAAAATCTGAACGTCTAAAAAGCCTCTACTAGGGGCTTTTTTGTGATCCTAGGTGCATCTATTGACATTTTCTATATTTTAATATATAATTAATTTAATTCCAGTTCGTATGAGCTGGTGGTCCCCTTCGGGATAACGAGGTTTGGTTCTCACCTCAACCGCAGAACTGTTCTTTCAAGGGAGGCTCGTATGAGCACCATCAAAACCGGAGTACTTCTCACCATTGTTGCCGGACCGTCAAAGTTCGACCTTATGACCGCCCTCTTCATCTGGAAGCCTGAGCACCCCGTGGTCAGCTTTCAGACAGAAGATGGAACCACTCATCTGGTTCGCATCAATTCGGTGAGTGCGGAGGATGGTTCCGGTGAGAGCTGGAACATTCGAGGCTACGCCATCAAGGTGGGTCCGAACGCGGTACACCGGAACTTCCAGATGTACTTTGCCACGACAGGCCGTCGCGGGTGGATCAAGTACACCGACTGAAAAATTGGTTCGAGCGTCACCTCAAGCACGCTTAGGGCAGATCTTCAGATCTGCCCTTCTACTTTTTATAACTCCTGGTAATTTGCGTAGAGTTTGTCTTATAGACTTTTTATAGTATTGTCCTCCTAGTTTGTTCCACACAGGAGACGCATCATGCGTTGTTGTTCTAACCCGGAGTGTCAAAGGCCTATAGGCCAGGCATCCGGTTTCGTGAAGGCGGGCGACTGGCTTGCTTGCAAAGACGGCAAGATAGCGCAGGAGCAGGTCCGCGAACTCTGCGGCAAGTGTGGTGCACTCGTTGCCGAACTTATCGACCGAAACGAGGAGTTGCCGTTCTATCGCAAGATCGGCTGGCTGCTCGATATACCCCAACTTCTGCTTCCACCACCAACCGAAAGAAAGAGTGCACTATGCTGAAACCACCGTTCACAAAAGCGAACGTTCGGGAGACGATCGCCAAAGTCGGCGGAGTGCTTGAAGGCTCGTACTTCATCGCGTTCAAAAAGAGTCCGAATGTGTCGACCAAGTACATCAACATCGACCCACTGCTTTCCTATCCGGAGCTCATGCTGAAAATCGGCGGACTTCTGGTGAAGGACTGGGCCGGCGAATTCGACACTCTCGCCGCACCGGCCGTGGGCGGCATCCCGGTCGCCTACGCGGCAGCGTTGAACGTCTACACAACCACCGGGAGGAAACCTCGAGTGGTCTGGGCCGACAAAGTAGCCGGCGAGTCCTTCGAGTTTGAGCGCCTGGGCTTCATTAAGGCCGTTAAGGGCAAGCGGGTGCTGGTCATCAAAGACGTGACCTCAACCGGGAGTTCCACCAAAGCCGTGTGTGACCTGGTGCATAAATACGGCGGCAACCTTGTGGGAGCCTCTGTTATTTGGAACCGCGGCGACGTCTCCAAGAAGACGATAGGCGCACCGAGGCTCGACTCGCTCGTCTCTGAGCAGATACCGACCTGGGAGGCGGGCGCACATAAGATGTGGGGCAAGTGGCCGCTCGTCACCGACGTCGGACACTCGGACCATTTCCCCGACTACCCCGGGCCTCGCGTGAAAATTCTCGCGTAAGCGCAGCCGCGCCGGCACACATGTGTGCCGGCGCTTTCTATTTTATATAAACAATGTAAGAGTGGTTGGCGTGAAGCCCTTCGACCCTACTCAGGGTAAACACAAAGTCATAGCAATAGTAGGCCCTACCGCCTCGGGCAAGTCTGCCTTAGGGGTATTTTTGGCGCAAAAGCTGAGTGGCGAAATAATCTCCGCAGATTCACGGCAGGTATACCGCGGTCTCAACATAGGCACCGGCAAAGTAACTAAAAAAGAAATGGGCGGCATCCCCCACCATCTGCTTGATGTTGCTTCACCAAAGAAACAATTCAGTGCCAGCGATTTTACAAAGCAAGCCACTAAAGCTATAGAAAAAATTATTACGCAGGAAAAGGTGCCACTCGTTGTGGGAGGGACCGGTTTTTATATCGATGCACTCCTTGGCCGTATCACGCTCCCAGACGTGCCGCCCAACCCGAGGCTGCGTGCAAAACTCGAAAAAAAGAGTGTTGAGGAACTCTTCGCCATGCTTCAAAAGAAAGATCCTGAGCGAGCGAAGACCGTTGAGCCAAAGCACAAACGCCGCATCATCCGTGCACTCGAGATAGCACATTGGCATAGCAAAAATAAGCCTGAGGGAGACTTGCGCAGCGCGACGGCGCGAGCACGAGCAAATTTTCAGCAGAAAATTATGCGTACTCCCGAAGGTTTACTTTTTGCAGAGCCAAAGCCTCAATACGACATTCTCTGGCTCGGTATCTCACCTGAAGAAAAAGTACTACACAAAAAAATCCATGTGCGCCTCCTCGCCCGTATGAAGCTGGGCATGGTGGCCGAGGCAAAGCGTCTACATATAAGAGGGCTCTCATACAAACGCATGAAAGAACTTGGGCTGGAGTATCGTTCCCTTGCAGAATTTCTTTTAGGCGAGAAGACAAAGGAGGAGATGCTCGCATCACTAGAAGGTGCGATACAAGACTACGCTAAACGTCAAATGCGCTGGTTTAAGCGCAATACAGACATAGTCTGGGTGTCCAACCCTAAAGAAGCACTAACGTTGGCAAAAGCCTTTATTGGCGGCCAACACCGACCCAAAATTCGAATGCCCGCAGAGCATTTAGTGGCCACTTTTCGCAAGCATCGAAATGAAGTCGCGCGCTTCAAGGAGCTGCTCGATCGGCAGATCCCATTGGCCGAACGCGTCCCACGCGGCCGATTTCTTCCGCGATCACTCGACGCCGAAACCTAGCCACAGACCTATATACGGACCTATACACTGTGGCTATGTGCGCATGTAGCCAGAATGCGAGCAGCCACAATCACTTACGACCGAGTTGCACCTTCTTCGCAAGCCTGACTTACGTGTAGTTTTCTCTACTCGTTTCCTTCATCGGGAGCGTTGACGTGGCAGTGATGCTAGCATCACTGCCACTAAGAAGATCAACAGCTCACGGATGATGAGGAGGGAGAATGGATAGCGCGCATATGCCATAGGGAATATGCCGTGTCCTAGTGACCTTCCTCAGCATGATCTGCGTCGCGGTTGCGGCAGGGCACGTGCCGCCCGCGTGCGAAAAGCCGAGCGCTGTGATATAACGGCGGCATGTTCAAACGACAAAAGATCGGCGACATCGAAGACGTCGGTCGCGATGTGGTCTTCAAGGAACTTGAGAAGGACGCAGCGAACGGCGACTGGATCGGCATGATCACTGAAAGCGAGATGGCTCGCATTGAGATGGCCGATTTGGAGAACGGAAAAGTCGAGTACTACGACGTCGGCGGATATCGATACACGTACGTCGCTGACTAGGGACGAGCCGTCAGCTCAATGCCCACGATCTCCTTGAGCTTCACCTCCCAAGCCTCAAGTGCCGCCTTCATCTCTGCGAAGTAGGCGTGCCGGTTGTATATGGCAGCGACGCCAGAGATCGTCCCAGACACGTGGTTGAGAATTTTCTCGGTGATGTGGATCGGCACCTCGATCGCCGCCAGGTTGGTTGCGAACGTGCGACGCAGATCGTGGAGCGTCCAATCGCTGGTCTCACTCAACTTCTGAAGCTTCGGTAGATGATATGCGAAGCCAGCGTAGATGACGCCGTCCAGACCCGGGGCGAGAAAGAGCGGACCCTTCTCAATCTTCGGCAGGTGTGCCTTCGCAATCGGGGTGAGTGGCAGCACATGCTCACGCCCGTTCTTCACCAGTTCAGCGGGCAGGGTGATGCGATCCGCACCGACATATGCGGCATCGAGCTTGCCGATTTCAGAGCGACGCTGGCCGGTGAGGATGAGCAACCGGACGATGGGCGCGAGCGGCGTGTCGAGCTGGTAGGTGGCTTTCCAAATCCGCTTGAGTTCATCGTGCGTGAGCACGCGCTCGCGGCTCTGCTGCGTCTCCATGCGAATGCCGGCACAGGGCGACCGCTCCAGATATCGCGGCACGCACCAGTTGAAGAGGGCGCGCACATCCTTCAGTGCATGCGCTCGAGCTGATGGCTGCGGGATCGCATCGAGTGCCTGACGCACATCCTCGTGCGTGATCTTCGCGAGCGTCTTGGTCCAGGTGAAGTGCTTGAGGCTCGACACCATCACGCGCTTGGTTGCGAGGCGCCACTTGTCCTGGGCGAGAAATGCCTCGCGTGCCTTGGGGAAGGTGATGGTGGCCGCGCGGTACTCTTGTGAGCCGAGTTCAAGGTGCGCCTTCTGTCGAGCGTCCTTCAGAGACACATCCGGATACTGACCGAGGCTCACCTTGGTGCGGTTCTTCCCTTTGAGTACGACCCAGGTGCGACGTCGTGCTCCCACGCGAATGCCGAAGCCAACCGTCTTGGTGTCGAGGTGCAATCCCGGTGGAAGTTTGTCGAGCGCGAGGTCGGTCAGATGTGTTTTTGGCACGGATTTGGCACGGAAATGTGAGGTGTTTGGGCGAGTATCTATGCACCAGCATGTGCCATCTGTCTACGATATCTCATTGAAAACACACGAGAGATGTATCGGTATGTGACAGCATGAAGTGCCAGGAAATCTGACTTCCAAGCTGAATACGAGGGTTCGATTCCCTTCACCCGCTCCAACACTTAGCCCAATCAGACAGAAATTTGGCACGGATTTGGCACGGATCGTCGACATCCCTGTCGGGGTTCTTGGCGTGAATGTTGGAGTGTCCGCTAAGCTGGTAAGCTACGCGGATCGCGGAGAAGCAGTCGCATAACGCCCTCATAACCCCCGCTGGAATATTTTCCGTTCAGCCGCCCGATAGTGTGGCAAAAATGTGGCAGCACATCGGGATCGCCGGCTCAGTTGCGCTGATCGTTGACTTTTCCGCCCCCGCGGAGCAAAACGCCCGCAATGTACAATTGGCTTTTGGAGCGCTTGGCTGCCAGATGACACTTGATACCGAAGACGGCGCACTACGCACTGTGCCGAGTTGTACCTGGGCCGTGGCTTGACAGGTCAGAAGTGCTGCTTACTATTAAGGCAGCAGTTCTGACCTAGTTTTTTGGGTCTGAGGTTGGTCGCCCCGATTGCTTGGAGTGACCCGTCGAGCGCGGAGTTCGTGGCTCCCGCTCGACACTAAATTGCGAACTCGCATTGCGCGAAGTCGCCTTTCTTTCGAAACTCGGTTCTCCGAGCTAGCCCTTTGCACTCCAGTGCAAGGGGCTTTACATTTTCCCTGTTATGGTTCTGACTAATCGTGCATGTGAGTGTGTCGTTCGCCCGTGGACCACGAATTCGCGTGGCGCTCTAGTAAATAGCAGCTCACATCATAACTCCAAGCAACCGGGGCGCAGCCCTAGCTGCGCCCCATCCGGTTAACACTACAAGGATAGGGAAGACATGAGAAATGGAAACATTCAGCCACATCCTCGACGACGTGGTGGTCGTGCAGATCAAGTTGACCGAGGATGAAGCACGCGACCTGGATTTCTTTGGGCTAGATCGATTTCCCGTATATTCCAGGTTGAACAGCACCCCAGTACGTATTTTAGACCTCGCAAAGCCCGGTGGCGCAGTCATTAGGACGACCATCGGAGAGCCGACCTCCGTCATAGTCAAAGCCGTGATTGATATGTGCGCCGAGGTTGATGCAAAGCGACAGCGTTTCAGACGAGCGTACCTATACGCTAACTCTTTTGCCGCGTGATGCGAGGCTGCCGACCTTAACGGTCGGCAGCACTTTGCGCCTGGCGAACAATCATCCAAACGGGCATATGGCGTGGCCTACTTACCGCTGCCGCCGATCAATACAATGGCGCTCATGGAGAACCACGAGCGCTTAGAGCGATACCTCGCACTCTGCCGACGCATGTACGAACGCATGCGCCGAGAAGGCAGTTGGCCGTGGCGCGATGACGCTCAGCGCAAACGATAGGCTCGTTTGTTCACAGGTGCCGGCGCCAATGCGCTCTGACTTGTGATACATTCAAGCTCCCACCTGTATGCAATCGACTAAATCCGTTTTCGGTTACGTGCGTGTCTCCACCGTCAAGCAAGGGGACGGCGTTTCGCTTGAAGCACAACGAGAAGCCATCGAAGCGTATGCACAGCGCAACAATCTCCTGATCGTTCGGTGGTTCGAAGAGAAGGTCACGGCCGCGAAGTCCGGCCGCCCGCTTTTCACCGCGATGACGAAACTCCTACTCAAGGGGAAGGCGCAGGGCCTCGTCTGCCATGCAATCGATCGAAGCGCGCGCAACCTCAAGGATTGGGCGCTCATCGCCGATCTCTCCGACGCCGGCATCGATGTTCATTTCGCCAAAGAGACGCTGGATTTCAGAAGCAGAGGAGGGCGCCTCACTGCCGATATCCAAGCGGTCATTGCCGCGGACTACATCCGCAACCTTCGCGAAGAGACCCTCAAAGGCATTCGAGGACGTCTCAAGCAGGGCTTGTATCCGCTCCATGCGCCGCTCGGATATCGTGACAATGGTCCGGGTAAACTCAAGACGATCGATCCGGTCGTAGGTCCGGAAGTGAAGCGCATCTTCGAGCTGTATGGCAGCGGACAGCACTCATTTCGAACGCTCAGGATCGAGATGGACCGCCGCGGCTTTCGAACCGAAGCAGGACGATCGCTTTCAAAGCAAACGATTGAGCGCATGCTCTCCAACCCGTTCTACATCGGTGTCATGCGCCTGCGCTCCACCGGCGAAACGTTCCCTGGCAAACACGAGCCGCTCATTTCGTCGTCGCTCTTCAATGACGTTCAGGCGGTGCGTACCGGAAAATCCGGCAAGAAGCTCGTGAAGCACGACGCACTTTATCGTGGCTTATTCCGCTGCGCTGAATGTAAGTACTTCCTCTCTCCTGAGCGGCAGCGCGGTCACGTCTACTATCGCTGCCACACACCGAGATGCGTGACGAAATGTGTGCGCGAAGAAGTGCTCGACGCGAAAGTGAAAGACCTCATCGCCGGCTTGGCGTTTTCGGATGCCGATCTCGTCGCGATCGAACGCAACCTTTCGGAGTTCAGCAAACACGAGATGGTCGCGCATGAACGACAAGCGACCCACGTTCGGCTCTCGCAAGCACGCGAGCGACTTGCTCGCATCGAAGACGCGTTCATCGACCGTCACCTAGACGCTAACACCTACCACGCGAGGCGTGAGCGGGAGCTCCTGCATATTCGACAGCTGGAGGAAGAGCTCGACACGCTGACAGATGACCACCACCTGGTGGACGACGTCCTCGAATTCCTCGAACGCGCAAAAACCGTTGCCCAGCTTTACGCGACGGCTAATCCCTCCGAAAAACGCGAAATGGTGTCACTTGCGACTTCGAACAGATGGGTAGACGGAAAGGACGTAGTGCTAGAGCCATCGAATTGGCTAGTGCCAGCTGAAACTGGCTCAGGTGTCTTGCAAAGCGGGCGATGAGGGAATCGAACCCCCACCAACGGTTTTGGAGACCGTTGTTCTACCATTAAACTAATCGCCCAATGAAGCTATCTTAGCTTGAAAAGGAGGGTTTTGCCACTAAAAAACCGGCCCCTGGGGGCCGGTTTTTGCTGTAAAAATTACTTCTTGACCTCCTTATGAGTAGTCTGTGCACGGTCCCATTTGCACCACTTTTTAAGCTCGATCTTGCGCTCGACGAGCTTCTTGTTTTTAGATGACCAATAGTTAATACGCTTACACTTGGTGCAGGCGAGGCGGATGAGACGGTCTTGTGACATAACGGGATTACTCTACCCTATTATAGGGGTTTTCGCAAGGGCTTTACTGTAGTGCCTCTGCACCCGGGCAAAAACTCAGACCGAGATTTTTACCTGCGTAGTATGGGTTCACCTTGTAGGGTACGAGCACCGTATAACGGAGGCCGCACGCCACTCCTTGAGCGACACCGAGTTTTTTCAAGAGCTCTGTTTCGGCCTGTCTGCGAACCTCTCCAAGTGGCTCCTGCCAAAGAGAGATAGTAAAACTCTGGTCAGTCGAAACGTACATAATACTAAAACTCGCACCAGTGGTATTAGGGTCGAGACCACCACTTAAAAAGTAACTGTCGGGTATATTAGGCGTGGTTTTAGTTTCTGGATCTTTAGTGAAATCGGTAACTGACACCGTGCCGCCCGACACAGACCCAACCAACAGAGAAGCTGCTGTTTGTTCGTTTGTAGGCGTATTGCTCCCTCCCTGTTGGGATGGATTGGTTGCGGTTGAAGGATTAGAGGGTATGGTTGTGCCTCCACCCTGAGTTTGGGTTGTTCCCTGGCTGTTGGACGGCAACAGGCCTGGAAATAGTATTTTTGCAGCAAGTAACCCACCTCCAACTAGAACGGCGATAAAGACTAGAAGTATGGTCCAATATGTTCTACTCATGTTTTTTATACTGCATTATTTACAACTGCCATACGTACTCCAGTTACTCAGTCCTCTGGAGTTTGAAGCAAGGTATTGGGCAGTTTCTAGGTTACACCTGGGGTTTTGAAGCATTTGTTTGCATTGTTCTGCCTTCGCTGAATCCTGTATGGTAACTGCACCGAGGAATGTGTAGCTACCATCAGCATTCTTTCTATATCTTCCGCATCCCTGGTCGCGACACGTATAAGCGCCTGAAAAAGCACTCTTGCAGTCGTAGGTAACGCCATTGCAAATAACATTGTTGGCTGTCATGTTGATCTGTGAAAGCCCTATGGAGAAACCGCTGTCGCCGACCGCAAGTGGGTTGCAGCTGCTTTCTCTCTGCAGAATGCAAGACATGACACTTGAGTTGCTGCCAAAGGCCCCTAGGTTGCTCGAGTTGCAATAACCCACACCATTACTCAGAGGCGCCTGAACCGCAAGAGTATCGCTGATTTTTCCATTTACATCTTCACAATATGCCGTACCGCCATAGGGCGCTGTCTTCATAGTCGAGCCAGGAGGACAACCAATCGAGTTGGTATAACCACTCACATACGAAACTTCAGGAACAGGAAGAAGATGTTTGTTGAGCACATCGCTTATCTGTTTATCAATCGGGCGTTCGAGCTTTGTACAGTCGACGCGGAACCAACTACTATTTGGGTATTGGTTTGAATCAAGAACCGTAAAGAGGATAGTATTTACTATGATCCAAGAGGCTAAAGCGAGCGCAAAACCGAAAGCAGTACTTTTAAAAATGTTTTTTGCTTTACCTATATTCTCGGTGTTGGTTGCAGAGGTGAAATAGAGCACACCTGCCCAAGCAAACATACCCATAGCAAGCGGCACTGAGAGTCCAATGAGGAAAGTAATGACATTTTGAATGAGCTGCACTAGGTTGCAAGCCTCACACTCTGTAGCCACACTCGGGTCGCTTGAGACCCCACAAGGTACGAGGCCGGCAAAACCTTGCGGGTTGCTTGCCGCGAGCGCAATACTCGGCAACACAATTGCTATAGCAACTGCAAATAAAAGAGCGGCCAGCCGTCGCGCTAACATGAGCTTATTGTAGCACCTCAAAATACCCATGCTGACAAGACTGTAGAAAAAGTGTAGAGTAGTGACTGCAGGTTCTAAGAAGCGTGTGTTTGCAGTTGAAAATCGAATACGCGTCGGTGGTAGCGGTCTTAGGACCAGTTGAGTAACCCGTAGTAGCGTATTGGAGTTTAGAGGTT
>CAYPJX010000021.1:10457-12637 GCA_964411175.1 uncultured Candidatus Saccharibacteria bacterium
CCACTTATGCGTCGGTGGTAGAGTGGTCAATTACACTTGGCTGTAAACCAAGCGGCTTCGGCCTACGTAGGTTCGAATCCTACCCGGCGCACAAACGACAAAACGTCCAGCTTATGCTGGGCGTTTTTCGTTATGTGCTGCACGGAGCAGAGTGTTTGAACACTCTACGTGTAGGATTCGAAAGGCGGAGCGTTATTTTGCCAGCAGGCAAAATAGCGAGCCGGGGTCGAGAAAAAATAACTGCGACGGCAGGTATTTTATTCGTGACCGAAACTCCTACCCGGCGCACAATTTGACGAAGAATTAAATTATATGTATTGTAAACCTCTGTTCAATTTGGAGGTTCTTTGATGTACTCAGTATCGCAAGCATCTATCCCTGCAGCAGGAGTTCTGCAAAAGGTCGCAACTTTCCTTCTGTGGTGGCGATTTGCATTCGGTGACGCAGTCACCAATCGCCTCGGGGGAGATTACAACGTCGGTCTCGCCTTGATCGTCGCGACAGCATTCGCGTTCGTCGTGATGACCCCAATCGTACTCCTCGGCCTCGCTATCACCGGCCTGTGGCAAACCATCACCGCCACGATCGTGATCTACCTGATCTTCGGGGTCATCTATCGCCTGTTTCAGCGCAGCTGGGGCATATGATCGGCATCCTGCTCAAGTCGTCTCGGATAATTCCGGGGCGACTTCTTCTTTTTCCATAATCTCCTTCAATTTGGTTCGGATATCGTTCATTGTGGCGCACTAAGACAAAAATGCTTCCCCTGCGGGAGGCATTTTTGCGTAGTGCGCGGCCGCAGCGATGTTTTGCACTTGCAAAACCGCGAGGCGGGGGTCGCGAAAATCCGGAGCGACGGCGGAGGATTATTCGTGCCCGCAAGACTTGACGTTTTATATTTTTATGATAAACTGTTTTCAAACAGTTTTTTTCAACGCCAAGGAGCTGACTGATGCGCCCCAATGTCATGATTCTGGTTGAAAACTCCAAGCAGGAGTATATCCATATCCCTGCACGGAACTTTCCAATCTTGCCTGTTGGCAGTGTGGTCGACCTCTATTTCGACGAGAAGAACGCTGGTCCCTACGGTGCCATCGAAATGATGCCTATCTCCTTCTATTCGGCGAGCACGAAAGAAGGAATCCAAGTCTTTCTGAAATGGAAAGACGATGAGCAAGCCGAGTTCCACGATAAGTACTGGGATGCAGTCGGTGCCTTGTGCGTTAAGGACAAGAAGAACAACCGACTTTTGTATCCGAAGATCAAAGACTTCAGTTGTCCTTCGCCGAAGCTGAAGAAGAAGTAACCTTACTACTGCTGCCGCACTCCGAAAGTGCGGCAGTTTTCTTTTCCAAAGTCGTTCGGATATCGTTCCATACGGCGCACTAAGACACAACGGCCTCCCCTACGGGAGGTTTTGTGTTTTTTATGCACATCTGGCGACATCATTGACATACGCCCTACGACAGTTATTGTAGCTTGAGAGAAAAAGTACACACAAGGAGGACAGCGTGTTAGAAGGAAAAAAGACTCTACTTTCTATCCTGATCGTGCTTGGGAGCGCTATCACGGCACACACGGCGCTGCAGTTCATTGTCTCTGTCGGGACCAATACGCCCCTTCCCAACATGGTCGAGCTCACGCTGTTTCCCTACGCGTTCATCGTGCTAGCGTTGCTCGCTGCGTGCATGTTTTCGGACTTCATGACCTTGGCCGAGACCGGCTCCTGGGGGATCGTCGTGGGAACACTGTTCTTCCTGCTCACTATCTTTGCAAACCCCATACCGAACAAAGAGGCTCTGGTGTGGCAGCTCGTATTCGAAGGCGAGCTGCTGAGGTACTTTACCTACATGTGCGCACCCATAGCGCTTTCTATGCTTTCTGGGTATGGCGTTGGTATGGGAGTATCCTACGGGGTACAGCTCTTCGCGAAAATCGCAAAAGACAGAAACCGCCGCAGGTAACCCTGCGGCGGTTCTTTTTATAACGTTGAAGCTTTTTTACTTACTTGCAACCTCCTCTTCATCGAGCACATTAGAAGCAACTTTACGGGTGCGTGCAGTCTTGCGCACATCGAAGGTAAATTCATTGTTCTTTACTCCCACGGTAATAGCACCACCTGAAAGCACGTTGCGAGAGACCATCAGATTCGCTATCTTCGTGAGGATTTTGTCCTGTAT
>CAYPJX010000022.1:0-4862 GCA_964411175.1 uncultured Candidatus Saccharibacteria bacterium
GCCATCCTCCGGGTGCAGACTCTTGGTCCATCCGGAGCCCAGTTCCTGTTCCATGGTACGGCCGGTGAAACTGAGCCAGGCCTGATTGACCCAGGTGATCCGTTTGTCAGGGTCGGAAATCCAGATCAACACGGGAACTGTGCTCGCGCGAGGAATCGTCGACTACACCGACTCTCGTACAAGGAAAGTAAAAAGCCTCGGCGACCCGGTGTTTACCACTAAGCACTCAGTGCAGTTAACCGGTCTTAACTTCGGTACTCGCTACCAGGTAGTTATACGAGCAACGAACCAGGGAGGCGATGAAGTTACTAGTAAACCGATTACTTTTGTAACCGTCCGCGACACAGTCCCTCCAGAAATTTCTAAAGTAAATAACGAATCAACGCTCTTTCCGAGCGAGGACGTCAAAATCCAAACTATTATTAGCTGGCTTACCGACGAACCAACCTACTGCCAACTCTTCTACACCCAAGGTTTAGTACGCGAAGCGGGGAATGAGGAGTCTATGCCTATCGAAGCAAACCCGCTTACGCAGCACACGCAGGTGGTGGTCGGCTTTTCTCCTGGAAGTGTATATAAATTCTGGATGCAGTGTCATGACGAATCAAAAAATTCTACACAATCTGACGACTTTGTGCTCATTACTCCTATAAAAGAGCAAAACATTGTCGACCTCATCCTCTCTAACTTCCAGGGTACATTCGGCTGGGTTAACAACATCGGAAAATAGGTACTATATATAGAGTATGGCAAAGACCGCAATACAAGTTGATCATTTGCAGATCACCTACAACAAGGGACAAGCAAATGAGTATAAAGCGCTCAATAACGTGGTTGCAGAGATATATCCACGCGAATACATCATTCTCTTCGGCCCCTCAGGCTGTGGTAAGTCGACGCTTCTCTACACCATCCTCGGTGGTATTGTGCCGGTCGACGGCCATATGTACGTGCAAGGGGAGGATATCTACGCTTACACACCAGCGGAAATGAACCAGTACCAGCGCGCAGTTATTGGTATCGTGTACCAACAATTCAACCTTATTGCCTCCCTTAACGTGCTCGACAACGTGGCACTCCCGATGATCTTCCTTAACTCTTCTGTTGCTGACCGCAATGCTCGGGCAAAAGTGCTTCTGCGACGCTTCGGTATACCTGAGCGTGTTGAAGACAAGCGCCCTATGATGATGTCCGGCGGTCAACAACAACGTGTGGCCGTAGCGCGTGCACTCGTGAACGACCCTGAAATTCTTTTAGCAGACGAGCCGGTCGGTAACCTCGACAGTATCTCGGCTGAACACGTGATGGAGTCGTTTAGTGAGATTAACGAGCGTGACCGTAAAACGGTGATCCTGGTTACCCACGACGCAAAGTATTTGCCGTATGCGCACCGCGTGTTTTATATGCGCGACGGCGCACTGAGGCGTATTGTGGTTAACCCAGAAAAGACTCAGGTTAAACGTACTAAGCCGGGGGAGACGATCGTTACTGAAATCGAACAGCTAGCCCGCATGTACCCGTACGCCGAGCCTATCGACCTTAAGGTGAAGAGTGTGGTCAACTTTGCGACACAGAGCATGAATTTCTCGCAGATTGAACGCCTTGAGGCGGCAGTACTCGAGGTACTCAAGGGTGCGGTTGATGAAGAGATGTTTTTGTCGAAGCTCAAAAAGCGCATGGTGGACGGAGGCGTTGGTATTGAAGATGAGCAGGCTATGGAGATGACTAAAAAAATATTCAAATTGTTTGATCATTCGCGCGATGTGCAGCGTTTTCGTCAGGGTGTACATGACGACGGTGTTTTTATGCACCAACACCAGCTTATTGAGAATTTGCTTGATTACCTCTCGCAAGAGGTGGGTGTGCGAACTTCTGATACCCAGCTTGCCGTACTCCGGACTGCGGTAACTGACCGAGTGGGAGGTATCACCAATGCTGAAGAGTTCCTTAAACGCTTAGTGCTTACTCCAGACTTGGGTGGCATCGGCTATGCTGAACGCGATGCATCGAAACTTGCCTGGCATCTCGAAAAACTTATCGCACAGGGAGGCTATGTAATACGCCCTAACGAACTCCTTGGTGCGCACACATAACCTATGCGAATACAAGATATAACCATGCTCTCAACACGTATGTTCAAGACGAACCCGTCTCGAACATGGCTTACCATACTCGGCATGGGTGTGGGAACGGGCGCTGTGGTTGCCTTGGTGGGCTTAGGTTTCGGTCTGCAAGGCATCATCCTTGAGCGTATCGTGCTTGGCGACACCCTGCTCTCGCTTAACGTTACTAACCCACCTTCGCATACTGTAGTGCTCGACCAAGGTACGCTCGACTCTTTTTCTGCTAACCCGCTTGTAAAAGATGTCTCGCCGATGGTTAACTTTGCGGCATCTATTACACTCGCGGGCCTCACCGGAAATGCAAACGTACAAGGCCTTAAGCCCTCATACTTTCTTTACAGCGGTGCAAAGATGGCTGTAGGAGAGCAGTTTAGCGAAAAGACCGCTCAAGAAGATGCTGACAGTGTCTTAGTGACCACTGCCATGCTCAAACTGTTCGGCTTTACTGCTCCTGAAGATGCTATCGGTAAGATGCTTAAAATGGTCGTGTTTGTGCCCCAGGAGGGGACGGGTCAAACAACTGAAATTCCTCTAGACAAAGAATATAAAATTAAAGGGGTAACCGCCGACGAGGCGTCTCTGGCAGCCATACTCACGCTCGACGAATTTAAGTCGCACTTTGAGGTGCCTTTTTATGAGCGCGCGCAGGTGCGCGTGGTCGACACGAAGGCGCTCGGACCCATGCAGGACGAGATAGTGGGAAAGGGGTTTGCCGTGACGGCACTTTCAAAGACTGTTGACCAGGCAAACAAGATTTTCCAAGGAATTCAGGTCGTACTCGCAGTGTTCGGTGGTATTGCGCTTACTGTGTCTGCTATCGGCATGTTCAACACCATGACCGTTACCCTCCTTGAACGTACAGCAGAGATCGGTGTTATGCGCACTATAGGCGCTGCATCTCGAGACATTGTGATCCTTTTCGTGGCTGAGGCTATCATTGTGGGCTTTTTGGGAGGCGTAGTGGGCATCCTCATTGGGGGAGGAATAGGTATGTTTTTCAACGGGTTACTCAGTGTTGCGGCAAGCAAATTCGGCGGCGATTCAGTAGCCCTCTTCCGCTACCCCTTCGGATTCCTCCTCTTTATTATGATCTTCTCCAGCACCGTGGGTTTCATTACCGGCCTCTTCCCGGCGCGCCGCGCGGCAAAGATCAACCCGCTTGACGCTATCCGCTATAAGTAGCTGCGTTTTTTATCCACATATAAACGCAGATAATATAAATAGAGTGGTACATTTTATACATGTACAAATTGGGGGATTTCCAACCAATTCTCTCTTGGCTTCGTACTGCCCGGAATCATTTTCACCTGTCACAAGCAGGGAAGGTGACGCTTGCCGCTCTTTCAGGGGTTGCGGTCGGCCTCTTCATATTTATTGCCTTTGTGTCTTACAACGTAAAGGTTCCGATGGTAAGCGCAGACAACGTTACCACTTCGGTATATGTACTTAACACACCACCGCTCTGGACGGTTGATGCAGAGGAGCAAACTGCCTCTGCTACCACCACTCCAACCAATGCAGGGTCTGTGGTTACCTGGATAGCAACTGCAACCGACTCAAACAACGACGACTACTACCTCCTCATTTGTAAAACAAGCGCCACACCAACTGCAAATTCTGGTGCGGCGCCAAATTGTGGCGGTGGCATATCAAACCAGTGGGCAGTCTCCGCTCTAACCGCAAGCGCTGCTCAGGCAACCGTCTCGACCACTACTAAGGAAACGTTCCCATTTCAGAATGAGAGCAACGACTGGTATGCGTGGGTGTGTGATGCAAACGCCTCACTCGCACAGTGTAATGCAACTTACAAACAAACAAACGGAACGCTCGCTAAAGCATCTCCGTTCGTGGTCAACCACCCACCTTACTTTACTGCAGTAGCTAACAACTCCCCGGTAGATCCGGGCGGCACCATCACTTGGACAACGACTGCAAGTGACCCCGACTCACTCGGAGGCAATGACACTATACGACTCCTGGTATGTAAACTAAACGACTTTACCGGCACCGCCTGTGGTGCAGGAGGTGCGTGGGCAACGTCTACGCTTACCGCGTCTAACCCTTCAACCTCAACAGTAATAACCATACCTGCTCAGGACAAAGTGTACGCCGCTTATGTGTTTGTGGTAGATGATAACGATTTGGCGGCAACTTCTTCCTTCCAAGCGAATAACTCGCAGTTTACGGTAAATAACGTTGCACCTGTTGTTACACAGTCTTCAGTTACGATAGTTGACCCAGTACACTCGAGCACCACTATCCAGCTTTCCGTTCCACACTCAACTTCGGGGCCATATTGGGTTACCGGTCAGATTGTAGACAACAACAGTTGTCTTAATTCGTCGAGTGGTAACGAGATATCGAGTATTTCCGCAGCTGTGTACCGCTCGGGCATTGCCTCAACCTCGTGCAGAGTTTCTGGAGACTACAACTCAAACAACTGCTACCCACAGGCGTCTCCTTTAACTAACTTCTCATGCACACAAGATGCCGCTTCATGCACAGGTGCAACTGACACTAACATAACCTTTACATGTACGTTCTCTCTTTGGTATAACGCAGACCCAACAGACGCTGGTGCGCAGTACGAAAACCAAACCTGGGGTGCGCAGGTGCAGGCAACAGACGATAACGCTCTGCAAATCCTATTTGCTTCCTCTACAACAGGTAGCAAAGTCCTAGAGAGCTTCCTTGAGTTCGAAGAGCCTGAAACATCTATTGCGTACGGAGGTCTCCAGC
>CAYPJX010000022.1:4872-12478 GCA_964411175.1 uncultured Candidatus Saccharibacteria bacterium
TCAACAAAGCCCAGACCCACTCTCTACCACCACTTCGCTTTTGGCGTACGGCAATGTAGGTCTCGACCAGACGGTGCACGGAGACACCATGTGCCCAACCTGGTCTAGTGCTGACTCTTGCGATACAAACGGTGTTGACCCGACCAACGATATCCCAGTAACAAACCAGAAGGTCGCAACATCATCCATTAACTACGCCTCTTCGTTTGCATACGCGCTTTCTGGCTCCACCACTCCTGTGTCGGTTGGTATACACGTGCCCAAAACAACTTCAACCAGTTCTCCGCAGTCTAAGAATAACTACTGGGGTATTGCTATCCCGGGCACCATCACAGTTGCAGGCAGCTATACCGGACAAAACACCATTACGGCTGTGACGAGCAACTCGTCGAATTGGTGATATGCATAGGGCAGTTCAGTATCCATTGTTGCTTCAGAGGCGCAACCGCCGTTTTTTTTCTGCGGTATTGTTTGCGACAGCGTTTTTCCTTGGTTTTGCTATACAGATACCATTTGCATACGCAGGTTTCGGTATAACACCGCCGTATGTTCGCAGCGACCGCCTAACTCGTGGTAGCGAATATAAACAGCAGATAAACCTCGTGCGTTCCGACCCGCAAGAGGACCTTAAAGTTGAAATAACGCTTAACATACCCGACGCGCAGGCGTGGTTTACAGTAGACAGAGGCACTGAGTTTATAATCCCCAAAGGGGTTACCCAGATGCCCATACTTGTTACTGTGCATGTGCCAGACAAGGCCGAATATAAGCAGTATAAAGGCGCTATAAGAATACGCACTTCTACTGTAAATGCACCTGCAGGCGGTGGCGTGTCTATTGCACTTGGTGCGCAAGCTGATGTCGACATAAAAGTTGTCGATAAAATTTTTGATTTTACGGTACGCCAGATAAAAGTAGCCGATTCTGAAGAAGGAAAAATGAAATGGGGCCTCTTCTTTCCTGGAAAGATCCGTTTCTTTATGACCATACAGAACACCGGTAACGTAGAGTATGGTCCTACGAGGGTTACCTTCGATATTTATGACTCAGTAGCTGAGCAGCTTCTTGAAAAGACGAGCAACACCAACAAGTTGGAAAAGATTACTCCTTTTAGCACTAAAGAGATAGTTGCAGAATTGCCTACAAGACTTGGCGCCGGCTCCTATGCGGTTAAATACACCATCTTTAAAGGTAAAGAAGTTGCCCAACAAGGGCAGATAAACCTCAGCATTGCTGCAATCGGCTCTGTTCCTGGATACGAAGGGTATGGCTTTGAAGGGCTCTCTCTTACAGATAAACTCAAAGTTGCCGCGGCATTCGGTGTGCCGGTTATACTACTCCTAGTCTTTGTGCTTGCATTACTTTCATACCGCAAACGCCGCAGCAGCAGAAAGAAGAAAGGGAATGGCTATTCCTCGCGATGAACATAAGGGGATGAGCCTCCCCAGTTTGCTGCTTTGCGTATTTTTAGTAGGCGGAGCCCTTCTATTAAAAGGGGGTGAAACTGCTCGTGCGAGCATAGTACAAACTACCATAACCGTTTCAATCTGCGGCAATGGTCTTGTCGACTATGGTGAGATATGTGACGATGGTGCGTCTAATAACACTGCGGGGTATGGCTCAACCACGGCGCAGCGTATCTGCGGCCCCGACTGCCAGAGTTTTGGTCCATATTGTGGAGATGGAGTTCTCCAGGTTCGGTTCGACGAGCAGTGCGACTCCGGAAGTGCAAACGGCGTTATAGGTAGTTTGTGCACAGCAACCTGTATACCCATACCAGCAGTTCCTGCAACTATTCCACCTCGTGTGCTTGGAGGAACGCCTTCACTACCTGCTATCCCGGGTGCGATACCGTCGACGATACAGACGCAGGTGGTGCTGCGCGGTAAAGCGTATCCAAATGCAGATATCTCAATCCTTCTCGACGGGAAGCAGTTTGGTACGGCACGTGCAGACACGAATGCCGATTTTCTGTTTAACAGCACCGCAGTAACACCAGGCACTGCAACATTTAGCTTCCTTGCAAAAGATTCTGCGGGAGTAAGTTCTCTTACTACGTCCGTTGTGTTTGAGGTGGTACAAAGCGCCATCACGAGCGTTAATAACGTATATATTGCCCCGACACTCAGTGTTGACCAGCCAAAAGTATCTCCAGGTACTCCTCTTACACTGTTTGGACAGTCGGTACCGCGAGCTAAAGTTATAACCAGTATAGATACAGACACCTCAGATGCGCTTGCAGCAGAAGCAGACGCTTCGGGTAAGTGGTCGTTTCAGCTCTCGACAGGTTCAGTTACCAACGGGTTTCATACCGCAAAAGCATTGTTCATATTTTCAACTACCAGTAGAAGTGGTTACGGTAAATCGGTTAACTTTTTTGTTGGTGACGAATTACCTAAAGGAGGGTTGCTGCCTGACTTAAATGGGGACAAAAAGGTCAACCTAGTAGACTTCTCTATATTCCTTCTCAGTTGGAATTCAAAAGATGTTCGCAGCGACTTCAACCAAGACGGTACGGTAAACTTGGCCGACTTCAGTATCATGCTCTTTAATTGGACCGGATAACTTCTTATGCGCACTTGTATTACAATGATATCTATGAAGATAAAAATAGTAGCGAGTCTTACGTTACTTACTGCTGCTTTTCTTGTCCCTGCTCAAGCGTATGCGGCACGTGTCTATATAGAGCCTGAGGTGAGCACGTTCGGTTTGGGGGACACCTTTATAACAACGGTCCGTATCGACAACGAAGAGGAGTGCATTAATGCAGTTAACGTGGAAATTGTATACCCGAAGGAAACACTTCGAGCGGTAGACTTCGGAAGAGGAGATTCTATTTTTAGTTTATGGGCACTCGAGCCAAAACTCGATACACAAAATGGCACGGTCTCCTTTGCGGGAGGTATACCTGGTGGCTATTGCGGCAGAATAGCTGGCGACGCAGCGCTCTCTAATACTCTTGGGAGAGTTATATTCACCGTAGTTGATGCAAAGCAAAAGACCGCAGCAGTGTCCTTTACCAAAAATACAACCGCATATCTTAATGACGGGTTTGGAACGCCTGCAACACTTACTACCCATGGCTCGACGCTTACTATTTTAGCCAGCCCTGTTCAAGACAATAACCCATGGCTCCTTGAGGTTGCTGCAGACAATACACCGCCGCAGCCATTTTCTATCGAGGTGCAGTCTACGACGGGCGTATTTGGAGGTAGGTATTATATTGTCTTTGCAACTTCTGACAAAGAAAGTGGGCTCGACCACTTTGAAATATATGAGCGAAACGGATGGAAAAAAATAACGAGCCCTTATGTATTGAACGACCAGTCGCTACTCGGAGTAGGTGCTATACGCTTGCGAGCGGTTGATAAGGCGGGCAATGTGCGTGAAGGCTATGCAGCCTCAAGTACGCCCCAGCGCCAATATACTACCGGAGACTTCCTGCCGTTTCTTATTGCAATAATCATCTTGCTCGGAATCGGGATATGGATGCGTGTACGGGGGCATTTTAACCCACCGCAACCCTCTTGAGCCTTATGATGCGATTCATACTACCGTTACTCTTTATTCTGGTCGCATTTCCGCATACTGTTTTTGCCGCTGAAGGTAAGATCTTTCTTGATCCTAAAAGTGGGGTGTATCGGGCTGACGAAAAGATTGAGTTAGTGGTTCGAGTGAATACCGACCAGGAGCGGGTAAGTGCAATCGAGGGAGAATTGGCGTATAACCCAAAAGATTTTGAAGTTGTGGAGGTAACTACGGCTGGTTCTATACTCACTACCTGGTCAACTCCTCCTTCGTACGATGGGGCATCTGGGCAAATATACTTTTCTGGTTGGGCTGATGTTCCGTATGTAGGAGACGATGGGTTGCTACTCACACTCCACCTGCGCGCTCTTAGGCCTGGCCAGAGCGCTATAGTATTTAACTCAGGAGCGATACTCTCAGCGCAGAGTAGGGGAGATAATATACTCACTACTATGGTCTCTGGTGGCTATACTATTTCTCCAAAACAACAGGAAACTCTTGCCCCTGAGCCTTTACCTGAACGCCCGGTAATACAAAATGTAGACAACCAATCAGCCGCAGCACTGAAGTCTGTTGAGCAAGAAAGCCAAACGGCTGCATTGATAAACTCAGGTGTAGAAATAGCGCCACTCCTCCTTTTGTTTTTTGGAGCTCTGGTAACTATTGCTTTTATAATCGCCTACGTACTACACAAACGCTGGATATAGCGCCTATATTTTCGACATCAAAATAGAGAGGTCGTCGAGGCCAACAGAGCCATTAAGATTAAAGTCGTAGCGCGAGTCATACCCACCGAGCATCTTAATGGTGAGGATAGAGAGGTCTGCCAGATTTATCTTCCCATCCTCATTTAAGTCCATGCTTGGGAGGGGGGTAGATTTTAAGCCTGAGATGATAGAACCTCCACCAGAGGGCGCTGCGAGCGCTGCATTTCCTGATGATGTAGAAGCTTCCTCTATGGTGTATGAAATTGGTTTGGTGAGCGTAGACACTTGCGCTCCTGAACCGTCACTTGGATATACTTGCACATTCTCAAATTTAAGCTGCGCTTTTCCTACTACTTTTGCACGGACCAAAATGGTTAAAATGGTGCCGGTACCCATAACCCCGCCTAGTTTTGTCGTGCCGCCACTAAAACGTATCTCCCCGTCATTTTCTGAGATTTTTGTTTCTTCAGTCCAAAGGTCAAAGAACGACTTCTCCTTGCTTATACCTACTATCTCTATAGCTTCTCGAGGAAATGAAATGGTTGCCCCGAGTGCGTTTATTGGAACTTTTGTATGTATGTTCACGTCAATGCTTGTAGTGCTCTCAGGTGTAAGTACGGTAGTTCCGTAGGAACGGAAAAACATGGTTGTGGTCGCCCCGTTCAGTGACGTTACGCTCGAAGCAAGAATGTCGAGCAGTGCCTTGGAATTCATAATGAGCAGCGAGCTCCCAAAAGCAACAACAATAATAAGTGCAACACCATAGGCGGTGAGTTCTGAGCGCCTGCGAACCAAGAAAGACCTCCTCTTACGCATGGGTATATTGTATCTTAGTCTATAGGCGCCTCTATGGTTGCACTCGGGTTGGGGTAGAGCAGGGTAGTGGTCGAAACATATTCTTTATTCATGAAGCGCAAGTAGCGTGTTTGTGAGGTGTGTGGGTCGATCCAAGCATCAATGACACCCTCGCTGCCTATTCTTTGTATTATTGCGTCTAGTGCGCCAGCAGATTCAGGCTTTTTCCCTGAAAGAGAAAAGGTGTAGCGCAGCATCTGTTCCCCATATACGTTCTCTTCGTGTGGCTTCTTTTCCAGTGTTACCCAGATGCCAGATTCTGCAAGAATACGCAGGTTATCTTGTATGGGACCAGCTACTGCAATACCCAACAACTGTTTTGGGATGGATACTGAGGTAAAGCGCTGCCAGCTCGGTAGCTGCTGGATAGCTTTTTCAAGAAGAGCATCCTTTGTGATTACTTTAGTGTACACATCGTCCCCTATAGATATATTTTCGTGGGTGAACACATGCCCAACTGGGTCTCCTGCCACAAAGAGGGTAGTGGTAGAAATGGCGGCATATGCGCGGCGAGAAGCGTCTACCGTATACTTGCCTTCGATATAAAGCCTGCGGCCAGTAAAATACGCCTCCGTTTCAACCAGCTGTGTATAGCTACTTGTTACAGTTGCCGCCTCAAAAGCTCGCTTCAGTGGGGCGTCAGCGACAGGCTTGCCAGTTTTGATAGATATATATAGAAGGGAAACGCCAAGAATAACTAAACCTACCCCAAGGCATCCGACTAACAGCTTTTGTGTGCGGCTCACCAAAGGAAGATGCATTAGCCTACATGATACAGGAGTTGTCCACAGTCTGCCTTAGGCTTGTCAACAGCCTACTATACAATTAGGCCATGAATCTCGGTGGTCGAGATTCGCAAAAACTGCAATCTCGAGGGTCGAGATCCCTTATATGGCAAAGGAAAAGCACATTTCACTAAAAGAGGCCGCTCAGATCTCCGGATACTCTCCTGACTACATCGGCCAACTCATCCGTGCCGGTAAATTGCCCGGCGAACAGGTATTTTTGAATGTTGCATGGGTCACTACCGAAAGCGCGCTGCGCACATATATAGAAGGAAACAAAAAAGGAGGTGCACAGCAGAAAAACGACGTATTGGGTTGGGCTAGACGCTTTCTTATATCTCCGGACGACCCGGAGGGTATTTACAAGGCAGTGTTAGGAGCTGCTATTACCCTGATGGGGATCTTTGTACTTTTTCTTGGATACGTGCTTTCGGTCTCTATAGACCATCGCATAAGCCAGGAGTACGAGCGGCACATTGAACAACGCATATGAGGTTGAGAATCCGGGTTCTTTTTTTACTGATGCTCTCAGTAGCAACGCTTGGCATTAATGCCGCAAGCGCCTTTGCAGCAACCGGAGTGCCAAAAATTCTCAACTATCAAGGACGCTTAATGGACGCGGGTGGGAGTCTGCTTGGTGGCTCAGGGACCAACTATTGTTTTCGTTTTTCAATATACGACAACCCCAACATTGGATCTGGAAGTAAGGTGTGGCCTGCTGCATCACCTTCAACTATGACCATCTCGGTTAAGAACGGTGTATTTAATGTGGGTATAGGAGACACTAACGCAGGCGGTGATGTGCTCGACTATAACTTCCAAGACAACGACGCAGTGTATCTCAACGTTGACGTTGCAACTAAGGTGGGCGCCACCTGTGCACCGGGAGACGGTGCAGAAAGTTTTGAGTCGCTCTCGCCAAGGCAAAGGCTGCTCTCCAGCGGTGACGCGATAAACGCAAGTACACTTGCTGGGTATACAGCAGCGCAGTCGGCATCTGGCAACCAGGTGCCAGTACTTGCATCTGGCAACCTACACCTAGGTGGCAGCGCTCCGGTTATAAGCGCTACCAGCACCAACACACTTACACTCCAAGGCTCGGGCGCTACGGGGAATCTTCAATTTTTTAATACAAACAACCGCATCGACTCGCTTGGCAACCTCACCCTTGCGAGTTCGCTCGTTATTGCAAACGGTACGGCAACATCATCATTGCAGGCGAGTCCGTTTGGCACCTCGACTATTCAAGGTTTTCTTACGGTGACCGGAACCAACTCAACTTCTACTTTTGCTGGCGGTCTCTCCACGGCGCAACTTACCGTTGGTTCACTTACCGGCGTACTCAAGGCAACTGCTGGTTCTGTCTCTGCAGCGCTGGTGGACCTTGCTGCGGACATAACAGGTGTGTTGCCGATAATAAATGGTGGTACGGAGAACTACTTATTGGTAATGGAGTAGGAGGATCTGATCTCGTTTCTACCTCAAGCCTCGGTATCATTTCAAATGTTGATACCTCGTTCTCTTCAACTTCGGCAGACTACTACCTCACTGCGTCGAGTTCGATACCAAAGACGTATGCCTCAAACTCGTTTACTGTGCTACAAACATTTACTAATGCGTCTTCTACACTTTTCTCAACCGTTTACGCTTCAACCACTAACCTTACTTCCTACACTGCCTCCACCACCAACCTCTCCGCCACCTACGCCTCCTCAACGCTCGGTTACTTCG
>CAYPJX010000023.1:0-5181 GCA_964411175.1 uncultured Candidatus Saccharibacteria bacterium
CCGGCAAGAGCAAGAGCGGTAGTGGCTTACGCTCAGGTTTTATCTACGATGTAAATGACACGCAAGATTGGCAAGCTCCAACAATTGAAAAAGCAGCATACGACCCTAACAAAGTAGAGACAGAGGCTCCTATTAAGGGCATGGGAGACAACGTTAAGACCGTCACCCCTATTCAGAAGGATCCGTGGGCGGAGTTTTATAGCGGCTTTTATAAAACCGACCCTGCGACAGGTCAAAAATCAGTAAATACTACACCAGGGCCTAACCTCTATAAGCAACCTGAAATCAAAAAAGAATATTACTACGGACCTTACTACGACAAAGACAACACTAAATACTGGCTCGACTCTAAAGGAAAGCGTACTACTGAGGACCCAATAAAAAAGAAAACCTCTATTTAAAAACGTATATGAGTCCTCGTAAGAAAAAGAAGAAGAAACCTATTATTTCTCGCATCTATTGGGAGGTGGTGCTCGTACTTTCAGCTGTGGTGGTGGTAGCGGCGCTTATTGGTGCGGACTACTTTATACACGGTACACGCAACACTTCCTATCACCTTAGCGCCGAAGCGTTAGGTGCATATAAAATTGCCATTACGCAAGCATCAAATGAAGACAACGTGGGTGCTGCGATCACCACTCTCGAAAATGCTGTAGCAAATGCCGCAGGCAGCGAAGGGCAAATACTCTACACTAAAGCAAAGCTCTCTATCTATAAGGCGGATATTATGCTCACTTATGGATTTGAGTTTCAGGAGGGTTTTGACCTCCTTGGTTCTATCTATGAAAACAGAAGAAACTCTGACGACATCCGTAGTGAGGCACTCATGCTTGCAATGGCACATGGGCTCCAGGGCTTAGATGAGGGTGCTCTAACAACCAATGATGTGCGAGAATTTTTACTTCTCAATAAACATTTCTCAAATACGCTTGGCATAGGTTTAGCTGGAGCCATGCTTATCAAAACTCCTGAGGATACCTATGAGTATTTAGCTCGTGGCTTTGGCGCAGCTGCAGACCTTACCAAGTCGGACAAAGTGTATCTCTTAGCACGTTCATACTCACTTCGTCTGTTGTCGCCATTTATGGTCCCTCCGCCCACGGGCGGGCTCTACAGCGACTTCGTGAGTTCTCTGCAAGTACTTGAGTCAGACGTAGATACAGTAGCAAACATGAGTACCGCTGGCACACTCCCCTACCAAGAGCATGTCGCATCTGCCTACTACAACCTTGCGCGCGCATATGAGACGCTTCCTCCTGGCACCGAGAGTCAGGTAGACGGAATGGCACGTATACATCAAAAGCTTTCTGTGTACCTAAACTACTACACGAGTGAAGCTGCTGCTGCTTCAGCCTACCTCACCAGCATTGATACACGGCTTGTATGCAAGGTGGTCGACTCAGCAGACTTTGACACCACACGCATAGACAAAGACACGCTTCAGCCATACCTCAACGAACTCTTCGACAACGAGGGGTGGGTGGTCCCCTGCAAAGAAGCGTTTGAGGTGGTCGCTAAAGAAATCGACCCGCGCTTTGCAAAATTCTTCTAAACAAAAACCCCGCACACTGTGCGGGGTTTTTCATGTCCGCCCAATAGGATTCGAACCTATGACCATCTCCTTAAAAGGGAGCCGCTCTACCAACTGAGCTATGGGCGGATTATTCTGCGCAGGCAGAAGTGTCCCTAAAATACAACAAAAATGGCTAAATTGCTAGGGTTTTACGCGTACTTCTATGTACCAGGTGAAGTGCCTGTGCTATAAGGTAGGCAGTTAGGTCCCACTACACAAAGGAGGGTTACCATGGACCGACTTCAGTTCTTCGACCTCCTGTCCCACATGACCGCTGGCGACTTAGCACAGGTACAGCTTGCCTACTGGCTCGCCAAGAATGCACACCACGACCAAGAGCGCGACAGTGGGGAGCGGTATTTCGAACATCCGCGCGAGGTGGTCACCACGCTCATCGAGCGCGGTTTCAAAGACCGCGACACGGTGATCATGGCGTTTCTGCATGACGTGATCGAGGATACCAACACCCCCTTCCCTGTCATCACCAACCTCTTTGGGCACGACATGTGGCGCTCGCTTTTCACTCTTTCGAAGGTGGTGCCGGTGTTCGACCCCGTCACCGGGCAGATCATCGGGCGCTACAAGAAGAGCGACGAGGAGTACTACACTGAGCTTATGGGGGGGCACGCTTCCCGTGAGACTCACTAAGTGCTCAGACCGTCTCTGCAATATCAGGGACATGGGCACGGCATGGAACCGGGAGAAGCAGGTCTCCTACGCTGAGCACACTCGGGAAAAGGTGTTGCCCTTGGCTGAAATGACCGACCCGTGGTTCCACGACGCACTCAAAGCGGAAGTGGCTCGGGTACTTGCAACGGCATAAGACTACGAGGCCGCCCCCAGGGGGCGGCCTTTTCCTATTAAAGTTTCAGTGCAAACCGCTCGAGCAGAAGTTCGAGGTCGCCCAGGCCTCGGTGCGAATCGTGGTAAAGCGAAATAATCTCACGCGAGAGAACACGAAGCTCCTGCTTGGTGTACTTTCCTGCAGCACCTTTGGCGAGCATATCTTTTACTTTCCAGTGTAGGAGGCCTGCAACCGCTTCAGGCTTCTCCCCTTCTGTAAAGGAGGCTGAGAGACCGAGCCAGAGTTTCTTTTTGTCTCGAGCACCGAGCGCAAAGGTAAGGCCAAAAGGGTCAAAGCCACGATCTTTTTTAACCGTCTCTATTTTTTCTATCTTTGCACCCGCCTTCGTGGCAAGATCTGTCTCGCGTTTAAGAAGTTTTTCTTCTTCAAAAATAAACGTGTGGGTGGAAGCGGTAAGTTCTTTCGCGAACGAGAGAAATTCTTCCCCGCGCTCACTGTTAAGCGCACCCTCGAAGACGTACACGCTCACTCCTCCAAACAGCGCTTCGGTTGAAGCAAGGCTCGCGAGCTCTTGTGGGCTTAGAGACTCCCATTTCACTTCCTCTGCACCCACGGGGCGCTTTTTTGTGCCAACGACCACATGCATCATAGGGCAATTTTTTCCATGTCGCCCCAGTTGGGGCCCACCTTTCCTTCTGCTAAAAATGGAATACCCTTACGATCTTTCTCAGGAATAATATTTTCCATGATGGCGCGTATTTTAGGGGCCAGCTTTTCTACTTTACTGTCTTCTATTTCAAATACGAGTTCGTCATGCACCTGAAGAAGCATGTGCGCAGTGTCTCCCACCTTTTCCTTCTTAAAAAGCTCGTCTATTTCAACCATCGCAAGCTTCACAATGTCGGCCTGTGTTCCCTGCATCGGTGCGTTTATAGCCATACGCTCTGCGGCTGCGCGTATAAATGGTATGGGAGACTTGATGCCGTCGAAGTAACGCCGGCGGCCAAAGTACGTCTCGGTATAGCCAAGCTTCATTGCGGAGTCCTTTACCTCTTCTATATAGGCAGCGAGGCGAGGAAATGCGGCAAAATACTGGTCGTAAAATTCTTGTGCTTCGGCACGCGAACTACCGAGCCCCATCTTAAGTGCATTGACCCCCATGCCATAGAGGATGCCGAAATTAATGACCTTAGCGCGGCGGCGCTGTTCGTAGCTCACTTCCTCTGGCCGTACATGAAACACGCGGGCAGCGACTTCAGTGTGCACATCTCTTCCCTGTTTAAAAATGTCAGTAAGGCTTGGATCGTCTGAGAGAAACGCAGCAATGCGTAGCTCTATCTGGCTATAGTCGAAGGAAACGAGCCGCATACCGGGCGTTGGCACAAACGCATGGCGTATGGCGCGACCGAGTTCAGTTTTTATCGGAATATTCTGTAACCCTGGATTCTGCGTCGCAATACGCCCCGTTGCAGCGCCTATTTGTATAAACGTGGTGTGTACCCGGCTCTCTTGGTCGAGCACCTCAGGAAGCGCGTCTATGTAGGTGCCAAGAAGTTTTGAAAGTTCGCGGTAGGCGAGTACATCTTCAACCACCGGGTGAAGCCCTTTTAGTTTTTCAAGTTCAGACTCCTTCGTTGAACGCGCACCGGTCGCGGTCTTTTTTTGCCCTTTAACCGCAAGTCCGAGTTTGTCGAACAAGACTTCGCCAAGCTGTTTTGGAGAACTTATATTAAACTCCCCTCCTGCAGCAGTGTAGATACGCTTCGCTATTTTATCGAGCTCGCCGTGATACTGCTTTGAGAGTTCCTTGAGAAATTTTTTGTCGATACGTACACCGCGTTTTTCCATACGACGAAGTACCGGCATGAGCGGTAGCTCCACCTTTTCATATATAAACTGAAGGTTCTTCTGCGTAAGCTCGGTGAGGATATTTTGTTTTGCTTCTAGAAAGGTGGCTTCGCGGCCTACACGATAAATATCTTCGGGCTCGGGCTTCGCAATATTGGAGTCGAGCACCGAGACGGCAAGTGCCACTTTTGCAAATTCTTCTGGCTCTATCTCTTCTTGCGGAGCGGCAAATAAACCTTCATCGGGCGCAACTTCGTTCGCCTCCTCTTCAACTTCTGAAGCCGGAGACTCCTCGGAAGGAGTTCTGGGAGTCGCCGAGGAACTCTTCGAAGGAGTTTTTGGCGAAACAAGTTCTTTGACTCTCGGGATAAGTGAACGAAACTCAAACTCTGCAAGCATGTCGAGGACTTTGCGTTCGTTGAAGTCTGCCTTCCACTCGTGGGTAGGCAACACAAAGTCTATAGGCGCATCGCGACGTATAGTTGCGAGCATTTTGCTAAACTCGGCATCCTCCTCACCCGTGGTGAGTTTTTCTATCATACCCTCTTTGATGCCAGCCTCTTTCAATTTTTCAGGATTTTTCTTGAGTACGGTATATATATTTTCTATAGTGCCGAACTCGGTAATGAGTGTGGTAGCAGTTTTCTCTCCTATACCCTTCACTCCTTTTATATTGTCCGAAGGGTCGCCACGGAGGCCTTTGTAGTCTGGGATGAGTTCTGGCCCAAAGCCGAAACGAGTCTTCACTCCCTCTTCGTCGTAGAGGACGGTGTCGGTGAGCCCTTTTTTAAGGGTATAGACACGTACGCGCTTGTCATCAACCAACTGGAGTGTATCCATGTCGCCAGACGCAATAATGACATCAACATCCTTATGCTGCTTCATCTCGTGCGCAATGGTGCCTATTACATCATCGGCTTCAAAGCCTGCGCGTTCGTAACGCGGTATACCAAAA
>CAYPJX010000023.1:5191-11185 GCA_964411175.1 uncultured Candidatus Saccharibacteria bacterium
GCGTATGAGCTGGGAAACAAGGGCGTCATCTGTCTTTACCCTCGTCGCCTTGTAGTCCTCATATGCGTCGTGTCTAAACGTTGCCTCAGGTAGGTCGTATGCAGCAACAATATAGTCGGGCGAGAGGTCCTTAGTGATGCGCAAAAGCATCGTAATGAGGCCATACAACGCCCCAGTTGGTTCGCCCTTGCTCGATGAAAACTCAGGGAGCGCATGGTAACCGCGGTGGAGAATCGCATGCGTATCGAGGAGAATCAGCCGTTTTTTATCCTTCAAAGCCATATACTTCCAAGTCTACCCTCGATTATTTGAAATGAATACCTCGCTCGTGGTCGCCCATACCCTCTGCACTGAGTACCAGCTCTACATCGGGTGTAGGGAGGGCTCCCTCTATACGCTCCGGCCACTCTATACACACCAGCGCGTCTTCATCGAGAAGAAATGACGCCGGGTCGAGCGCTTCAAACTCATGCGCTCCCGCCAAGCGGTAGGCGTCTATATGTACGAGTTGCTTAAACGGCTGTCCGGTGAGGACATACTTTTTCATAAGCACATAGGTCGGGCTCACCACCGCCTCACTAATACCAAGTGCTTTTGCTAACTCCTGCACAAAGGTTGTCTTCCCTGCCCCAAGGTCGCCCGAGAGGGTTACGAGGGCCGCACGGCCGCTACGGGAGGACTTTGGTGGTACTTTAGAGAGCAGCTGCTGCACTACTTCCCCGAGATTTGTTTTAGGGATTGTTTCCATGCCGCTAGTCTACACCAAAACCAGATATCTCGTTGTACAATTGGTTTGTATGGTTGAGTTCGCAGATCTTGAACAACAAAAACGCATTGAGTTCCTTAGGCGCCGCGAGGAAGAGGAGCTCGCACAAATGCTCTCCGCAAAATACGGCGTTGAGTATATAGACCTCACCCTTGTGGCGGTTAACTCCGATGCGCTGCGTCTCATTTCAGAAGCAGACGCACGCGACGCCGAAGTGGCAGCGTTTGGCCGCGTAGGTAAACGCCTCTCTGTTGCGGCACGTGCTCCGGAAAATCCTAAAGTAAAAACGGTCATTCAAAAACTCACAGAGATGGGCTATGAGGTAACGCTCTTTATGTGCTCACAGGAAAGCCTCAAGCGTGCTTTTTCGCATTATGCGGAACTCTCCTACGCTACCGAGACAAAGGCTGGTGTGTTTGAGCTCTCCAACGAAGAGCTCGAGGCACTCGCAACCAAAGTAACCAAGCTCGAAGATATTGCGGCACTTATTAATGAGGCAATTACCCTCAAGCATGCATACCGCATCACTCGCATACTCGAGGTCATACTCGCGGGCGCACTGGCAACCGGTGCTTCCGACGTACACTTTGAGCCAGAGGAAACAGACTTGCGTCTGCGTTACCGCCTCGACGGTGTCTTGGTAGATGTACTCACTTTCGACCACGATACCTACAAGCTTGTGGTCTCTCGCCTCAAACTTCTTTCAGGCCTCAAACTCAACATAACTGGCGAGGCACAAGATGGGCGCTTCTCTATCAAAATTAAAGGTGCGGAGGTTGAACTGCGCACCTCAATACTTCCCGGCAACTACGCCGAGACTATTGTGCTTCGTATCCTCAACCCAGAGTCTATCGGGGTGCCGCTCGAGGCGCTTGGTATGGAAGATGGTTTGCGCGAGCGTATTGAGAAAGAGATACACAAGGCAAACGGTATGATACTCACAACCGGCCCCACGGGTTCCGGCAAGACAACCACACTCTACGCATTTTTACGCAAGGTAAACAGCACTGAAACAAAAATAATCACTATTGAGGACCCGGTTGAGTACCACCTCAAGGGCATTGTGCAAACACAAGTAGACAAAAAGAGCTATACCTTCGCTTCGGGCTTACGCTCGGCACTGCGCCAAGACCCCGACATTATTATGATCGGCGAGATCCGCGACAACGAAGTTGCTTCAACCACAGTTAACGCGGCACTTACTGGCCACCTGGTATTTTCAACACTTCACACCAACAACGCTGCGGGCTCCTTCCCCCGCCTCATCGACCTTGGCGTCGACGAAAAAGTTATTTCTTCTTCTATAAACGCAGCACTGGCACAGCGCCTTGTGCGCGTCTTGTGCCAGACATGCCGCATTTCGCGCGCACCGAGCGCAGAAGAAAAGGCGATTGTCGACAGCACGCTTGCAGGAGTGGTTAATCGCTCACTCGTGCCGGCCGAAACAAATATGGTCTATGACGCAAAGCCTGGCGGTTGCCCCGAGTGCCATGGCCGCGGCTACAAAGGTCGTCTTGGTGTCTTTGAGGCAATATTCATGGACTCAACTATTGAAGAGATTCTTCGCAAGTCCCCTTCTGAGCGCGAGATAGCGCAAGTTGCACGTGCGCAAGGAATCCCCTCTATGCAGGAAGATGGCATCCTTAAAGTGCTACGCGGTGTCACTTCTCTTGAAGAACTCAAACGAGTGATCGACTTAGAGGTCGCGTAGTTTTTGTAAAACAGCACAGAGAACTGAAAAACAATTTTCTTCGGTGTCAAAAAGTGTAGCACGGTAAAATGCAATAGTATGCGCGTTCGCAAATGAAAAAACGCGCCGGTCAACGATGACAGGCGCGTTTAGAACGTATAAAATTGAGTTCAGATCAGTTGAAATTTCTTCGAGCAGACATACCTCTAAGCAATAATCTTATTGGACCAGCCAATAAGCGGTCAGTTAACGCTAAGGATACGCTTCGCAATCTCAATTAAGAGACGCCAAGTGGTCCTCGTGATAACCCCAAAACCCGTGAAGGCCTCATTGCTTAGAGATATGTATGTTCGAACCGCCAAAATCAGACAATCTGCGGCGGGATATAATAAAAACAAAGGCTCCCTTTTCCAAAGGAGCGCTAATACAAGGATAGCATACTACGATATATATGTCAAGCGGCGCGCCTCACGACGAAATAGACGAGGAGACTTTTGAAAAAGCTTCCCAGAATACGGCTCCAAACAAGCTCTTTTTGGACCAGACGCTACGCCCCTCCTCCTGGGACGAATATATTGGCCAGGAGACGATTAAAAACAACCTTCACATACTGATAAGCGCCGCCAAGGAGCGCGAGACACCCCCTGAGCACATACTTTTTTACGGCCCACCAGGGCTCGGTAAGACTACGCTTGCACATCTTATTGCACATGAGCTTGGCGGGGGCCTCCGTTCAACATCGGGCCCTGCCATAGAGCGCGTAGGCGACCTCGCAGCACTCCTCACCAACCTTGAGCCTGGTGACATTCTCTTCATAGATGAAATCCACCGCCTCTCAAGGCAGATAGAAGAAGTACTCTACCCTGCTATGGAGTCGGGCGTGCTCAATATAATCATCGGCAAAGGCCCTTCAGCTCGCACTATAGACCTACCGCTGCCGCCGTTCACGATGATAGCTGCAACAACACGTGTTGCCGACCTCTCAGCGCCGCTACGTTCGCGTTTTTCGGGTGGTGTCTTCCGCCTTGAGTTCTACAGCGAAGACGACATCGCAAAGATAGTCGCTCGTTCGGCAAAGATACTCGGGGTTGAGGTAGACGAAGACGGTGTACGCGAAATAGCGCGCAGAAGCCGCTCCACTCCGCGTACCGCCAACTACCTGCTTAAACGCGCTCGCGATTACGCGCAGCTTAAACGCACATCGCTTACTAAAAAAGCAGTGAGTGAGTCGCTCGGCATGCTCGAAGTAGACGAGCTTGGCCTCTCCCCGCTCGACCGCAAGCTCCTTTCAGTGCTTATAGAACGCTTCTCCGGTGGCCCAGCAGGTGTGTCGGCCATTGCTGCCGCACTTGCCGAGGAACCTTCAACCATTTCTGACGTCCACGAGCCATATCTTCTCCAGTTAGGGCTCATTGAGCGCACACCACGCGGCCGTGTCGCTACCGACCTAGCGTACACACACTTAGGTTTCACTCCCCCACAAAAGCGCGACCTGGGTGAAACTGAGTCGCTTTTGTAGAAAAGCTCCTAAAAATACGGTATAACGTCTGCATACAGGTAGTACGATGTTTGTTCGAGATATATTATTCATTCTCTCCTTAGACTATGGCAGGACACAGTAAGTGGGCGAAGCTTAAACACACAAAGGGCAAAACCGATGCACAGAAGAGCAAACTCTTCTCGAAGCTCGTGCGCTTTATTTCTGTTGAGGCAAAAAAGGCAAAGGGTGACCGCACCGCCCCAGGCGTTCGTGCGGCGGTTGAGAAGGCTCGTGCAGCAAACATGCCTGCCGACAATATCGAACGCGCAATAGACAAGGCATCCGCCTCAGGTGAACTTGAGAAAGTTGTCTACGAAGCATACGGCCCAGGCGGCTGCGCGATAGTTATAGATGCCTACACCGACAACCGCAACCGCACCGTGCAAGAACTTAAGCACCTCTTGAGTTTGCATGGGGGCTCTCTTGCTAACCCGGGTGCCGCTATGTGGGCGTTCCAGAAAAATGCTGAGGGCGTGCTTGAGCCTATGTCCCCTATTGAACTTTCAGACGAAGACGCACAAAAAATGGCCGAGCTCTCAGACGCACTCGAGGAACACGACGACGTCAATGAAATCTACTCAAGCGCAGCCTAGGCGCGTACTCGCCTTCGACCCGGGGTATGAACGCCTTGGGGTCGCGGTTGTTGAACGTGAGGGTTCAAAAGAAAAACTTATCTTTTCTGACTGCGTGCGCACCAAGGCATCACTCCCTTTTGAAGACCGTTTGGCCGAGCTTGGCCGAGCCGCAGAAGCCTATATAGCCGAGTACGCCCCTAGCGAAGTAGCGCTTGAGGAGGTGTTTTTTGCTAAAAATGAGAAAACGGCGGTCAAAATAGCAGAGGTTCGCGGTATGTTGACCTATATTGCAAGGAAAGCTGGTGTTGAAGTTCGACAATTTACCCCGCTTGAGGTAAAAGTAGCTGTCACGGGCTACGGAAAGAGCGAGAAGTCGGCAGTTTCAACGATGGTACATCGACTGGTAAGCATCCCCGCCCGGAAACGTCTCGATGATGAAGTGGACGCCATCGCTATAGGCCTCACCTGCCTTGCAACCGGACGCACGGCGACGGCTCGGTAGGAATATCCACAGGCCTTACAGGCCCCGGGAGTTGCAAACCTCTATGGTTTTGATAAAACACACAGCATTGGGAAGATATAAAAAATTATTAGTAAACAGACGGTGTACTATGTACGAAGAATTCGAGCTTGAAAATCACATCATGGCATTCGATACAGATGAGGACGAAGACGAGGAGGTTGAAAGCAAATCTGACGAGGCTGAGTCGGAAGATTCTGAAGATTATAGTGACGACGATGACGACATGACCGACCTCGGCGCAAGCAGCGAAGAGGAAGAAGAGGAATTGTAGTAAAAAACCCCGCATATGCGGGGTTTTTTACTTTATTTGACGATTATCTTCAGGAAGCGGTGTTTGCCTATGCGCAAGGTTTGAGTACTTTGGATTTCTTTTTGCAGATCTTTAACAGTATCCCCTCCCACTTCTCCTATAGCACCTTGTTCTCCAAGTCGACGGAGTTCACTCTTTGAGAGTCCGAGCGTGGCTAGTGCATCTATATATTTTGTGCCAAATGCAACTGAGGTTTCAGGAACATCGGTAGGCGTCTCACCTTTACTGAAAGTACTCTCCCACTCCTCTTGTGCCTTCTGCGCCGCATCGACACCGTTGTAGAGAGCGGTTATTTCGTAGGCGAGGCGAAGTTTTGCCTCTTTAGGGTGCAGTTGCAGTATGCCCGGAATTTCCTCAAGCGGCACGCGGGTACAGAGGTTGAAATAAGTTTCTACCATACTGTCTCCCATGCTCATAACCTTACCGAACATGTCGGAAGGAGTTGCGGTAAGGGCAATGTAGTTGCCGCGACTGCTGCTCATCTTGGTGCCATCGAGGCCGTCTATGAGTGGGTTCATGAGTATGTCCTGTGGCTCCTGCCCCATACGCTCCTGCATGGTGCGCCCTGCCAGGAGGTTAAACTTTTGGTC
>CAYPJX010000023.1:11195-12330 GCA_964411175.1 uncultured Candidatus Saccharibacteria bacterium
TTGGTCGCTTCCGCCAAGCTCAACATCTGCTTGTATGGCAACACTGTCGTAGCCCTGCATGAGTGGGTAGAGCGTCTCGCGCAGAGAAACGCGCTTCCCCGCGTCGAGGCGGCGTTTTATAACCTCGCGGGCAATAAAGTCGGAGACGCTAAACATGTCTGCATGCTCGCCTATCTCGCGATAGTTCAATTTTTCGAGCCACTCGCTGTTGTAGCGGGTTTCCACCTTCGAAAGGTCGAGTATCCTCCCCGCTTGCGCGAAGTAAGACTTTTTATTACGTTCAATAACCTCGCGCGCAAGCATAGGGCGCTCGCTGTCTTTGTCGGACGTGTCACCTATAACTGCGGTGAAGTCGCCCACAATGAGTACTATTTGGTGTCCAAGTTCCTGGAAGTCGCGCAGTTTAAGGATTGGCACCGCACGGCCAATATGCAGGTCGGGCGAAGTGGGGTCTATACCGAGCTTAATGCGCAGGCGTTTACCAGAGAGAAGCTTCTTACGGAGATTTTCTTTTACGATAACCTCAGAGACGCCGCGGGAGAGCAGCTCGTCTATCTTTTTTTCGTCGGTAGAAACCGGGACTTGTTTAGAAAAAAGGCCCATATGAAATTACTGCTCAACTCTAGCACGACTCTGTCTATGATAGAATGGCACTACAAAACACTATGCGTTTCTTAAAGAAGGGGCACCACGCGCTTAAAAAATCCTTCAAACATACTGCTCACAAAGCCCGTCATCACTGGCGCGCCCTCTTTGTAGGTTGTATAAGCTTGGGGTTCATATCAACCGGTCTCTTTTTCCTTTGGGCGGCAACTCTTAAGCTCCCAGACCTTTCTTCGCTCGACGAACGCAAAATAGAACAATCGGTAAAGATATACGACCGCACCGGCTCGGTACTTTTGTACGACCTACACGACAACATACAACGCACAGTGGTGCCACTTACACAGATCTCTCCCAATGTGCAGCACGCAACCATCGCCATAGAGGACGCAGAATTTTACAACCATAAAGGGGTTCGCCCTCTGGCAACTCTGCGTGCTATTGCAAACAACATACTCTCCGGCAAGCCACTCAGTGGCGCGGGTGGGTCAACCATTACCCAGCAAGTGGTAAAGGGTTCAGTGCTCTCTGG
>CAYPJX010000024.1:0-12290 GCA_964411175.1 uncultured Candidatus Saccharibacteria bacterium
TGTCAAACCGTCTCAACAATATTGTGCGCGAAGTAAAGCGTGGTGACAAACAAGCAGTAATAGAAGTTGCTGCTCTTGCAAAGATTGAAGCAGTATTTGAAGCAGGGAAACTTGCTCAAGTAGCAGATCTTACCGATGAAGAAAAACTAGAAGTAAAAAAGCTCGGGTTACTTACCATGAAGCCGATGCTCTATGTGCTCAACCGCGAAGCAGGGGGGCATAACATCGACGAGTCGAACGACGACCGTTGGCAGAACCTCCGGCGTTTTCTTGAAGAAAGCGGTGCAGTATATACGACAGTAGATGCACATGTAGAGAACGACCTCCGTGAACTCGCTTCGGAAGACAAGGCATCTTTTAGACAAGAGTATGGCGTGTTTGACGACGGTATCAACGGGCTCATACGCGCGGGCTACGAGCTCTTGGGGCTCATCAGTTTCTTTACCACCGGTAAAGACGAGACCCGTGCGTGGACCATTGTGCGTGGCGCAACTGCTCCTGAGGCAGGCGCGGCCATACACTCCGACTTTAAAGACAAGTTTATTCGCGCAGAAGTTATAGCCTCAGACGTGCTACTCTCGGCTGGCTCTTACGCTAAAGCGCGCGAGGAAGGAAAAGTGCGCACCGAAGGTCGCGAGTATGTGGTGCGTGACGGCGACGTCATGGAGTTTTTGCACAGCTAATTTTCATAAAATTTATTGACTCTGCGCATAATTCCGTTATAGTCAAACGGTATTATTTTAATTCGGGTAAGCTCCGACCAATTTTGCACGAAATGATAAAGCAGTACGCAGACTTTCCTGGCCGCATATGCATTCTTGGGTTCGGTAGCATAGGGCAAGGGGTCCTCCCACTCCTTTTGCGTCATATCAACGTAGCTCCTGAAAACGTGACGGTGATTTCTGCAGACCCATACGGTGCAGACATTGCACTTAAGTACGGTATTAACTTTATTAAACGCAAGATCACTCGTGCAAACTACAAGGAGCAAATGTCTCGCCTCCTTGGAAAGGGTGACTTTCTTCTTAATCTTTCGGTAGACGTTTCTTCGATAGCACTTATCGAACTATGTCGCGAAGTGGGGGCGCTATACCTCGACACCTGTATTGAACCATGGGTCGGTGGTTATGATGAGCCAAAGCTCTCTATGGCTGAGCGCACTAACTACGCGCTACGCGAGAAAGCACTTAAGCTTAAGACCGACACACCTACCCCAACAGCGATTGTTGCGCATGGTGCAAACCCAGGGCTCGTGTCCCACTTCCTTAAGGAGGCACTGCTTAACCTCAAGAGTGACCTTGGTATAAACGGAAAGAAGCCAGCTACACGTGAGGAATGGGCAGCACTTGCTGAGAAGCTTGGTGTAAAGACCATTCATGTTGCGGAGCGCGACAACCAGCGGTCCTACATACCAAAACAGGTGGGTGAGTTCGTAAATACTTGGTCTATCGGGGGCTTCTATGCCGAGGGTAACCAGCCATCAGAGCTCGGCTGGGGCACCCATGAAAAATATTTTCCTGCAGATGGGCGCCAGCATGAAAAAGGAAGTCGCGCGTCTATTTACCTTGAACAGCCTGGCTTCTTGACTCACGTTCGTAGTTGGACGCCGCTTGAAGGCCCCTATCATGGCTTCATTATTACGCACAACGAGTCCATTTCTATTGCCGACTACTTTTCGAGCAAAGGAACAGACGGCAAGGTAACCTACCGCCCGACCGTGCACTATGCATACCATCCATGCGACGGTGCAGTACTCTCGCTCCACGAGGTTGCGGGAAAAAATGGCAAGATCCAAAGTAAGCACAAGCTTATCGTCGACGAAATAATGCCTGGTGGTATAGATGAACTCGGTGTGCTCCTCATGGGTCACCCTAAAGGGGCATACTGGTACGGTTCACAACTTTCCATAGACCAGACTCGTGTGTTGGCTCCTTATAACAATGCAACATCACTGCAGGTAGCAGCGTCAGTGCTTGGTGCATTTGTGTGGGCTCTTGAGAACCCCGAGAAAGGTATTGTTGAAGCGGAGGAGCTCGAGCATACTCGCGTACTTGAAATAGCGAAACCGTATCTTGGTGTAGTGATGGGCGAGTATAGCAAGTGGACTCCTATTGAGGGTCGCACCCCAGCAGACAACCCTCTTTTCGTTGAAGATATCGATGCTGAAGATCCGTGGCAGTTCAAAAACTTTAGAGTGAGCTAAAAACCGCCTTCGGGCGGTTTTTGTTTTGCAACAAATTGTTAATTCCGCAACTTTGACAAACGCGCAGATGTGCTATGCTGTTTGTATTAGCAGGTAAGCGCATTCTTTTCATTTTATGAAGGCAAAGACAGGGGCAAAAGATTTCTTCTTGTGGGCGGGCGCAATGCTCTTCTTGTACGCAAGCATCGTGGCGTTCATCACACTTATTTTTAGTTATATCGACTACGTTTTTCCGAACACCCTTAACTCCTACGTCAGTAACCCGTATGACTCTGGTATGAGCTACCAAATGGCGATGCTTATCGTCTTGGTGCCGCTCTTTTTGGTGCTCATGCGCCTCATCCGCCGCGATATTGAAAAGGACGAAACTCGTGCAGACCTCTGGGTGCGTAAGTGGGCGCTCTACCTCACACTCTTTATTGCAGGTGTTACGGTTGCCGGCGACCTCATAACGCTTCTTTACTACTTCCTCTCGGGGCAGGACATCACTATCCGCTTCGTACTTAAGGTTTTGGTAGTGCTTCTTGTTGCAGGAGCGGGCTTTATGCACTTCTTGGCAGACATTTGGGGTTTTTGGATCAAGAACCCGGCACGAGCGAAACTTATCGGTGCTTCGGTAGGGTTGCTTGTGGCTATCTCAATTGGGTTGGGCTTCTTTATAGTGGGTACTCCATGGGAAGCACGCCAATACCGCATAGACGAGCAGCGCGTCTCCGACCTCCAGAATATCCAGTGGCAGATAGTGAGCTATTGGCAGCAAAAGCAAAAGCTCCCAGCAAAACTTACTGACCTTGAAGACTCTATCTCTGGTTGGAAGGTTCCTACGGACCCTAAGAGTGGTAGTGCATATGAGTACACCGCTGCAAGCTCAACATCGTTCTCCCTTTGTGCAACGTTTGCTATGGATTCGCAGGCTAAGTCTGAAAATGCTACCCGTCCGACGTATCCGTCTGTAAGCGGCAATGAAAACTGGTCGCATGCCGCAGGTCGCACCTGCTTTGAACGCACTATAGACCCTGAGCGTTACCCGCCGAACACTAAGCCGGCATTCTAAATAAGATCGTATGAAGCAATACGATCACAAAAAAATAGAAAAGAAGTGGCAGGACCGCTGGAAGAGCGAGAAGGCGTTTGTTTCTGTTGAAGACCCAAAGAAAGAAAAACTCTTTGTGATCGACATGTTTCCGTATCCCTCGGGTGAGGGGCTTCACGTAGGCCATCCTAAGGGCTATATAGCGACCGATGTATACTCGCGCCATATGCGCATGAAGGGGACGAGCGTACTCCATCCGATGGGTTGGGATGCATTTGGCCTCCCTGCGGAGAATTTTGCACTGAAGCACAAAGTGCACCCCCGTGTTGCCGTTGAGAAAAATATTGAGAACTTTAAGTCGCAGTTGGCACACATCGGCTTCGACTACGACTGGTCTCGCGAGATAAACACGACCGACCCTGAGTACTACAAGTGGACCCAGTGGATTTTCCTTGAGCTCTACAAGAAAGGTCTTGCATACCAGAGCAACGAACCCATTAACTGGTGCCCTTCGTGTATGACGGGCCTCGCCAACGAAGACCTCGACGGTAACGTCTGTGAGCGCTGCGGTAGCGTAGTTGAAAAACGCGCGCTCCCACAATGGGTGCTTAAAATAACTGCCTATGCAGACCGCATGCTCCATGACCTTGATACGCTTAACTGGCCCGAACACATCAAGGAAGCACAGCGCAATTGGATTGGCCGTTCTGAAGGCGCACATATAACCTTTAAAACGACCGAAGGCACGCAGATAGTGGTGTTTACCACGAGGCCAGACACACTTTTTGGTGCAACGTATGTGGTTGTAGCCCCAGAACACGAACAACTTTCGCGTTTTGCAGATGCATCTTCAAATAAAGAGGAAGTAATCGTCTATGCAAAGAAGGCGCAGGCAAAGACCGAGATGGAGCGCACGGCAGAAGGCAAAGAAAAAACAGGGGTTGAAATTAAGGGTGTGAAAGCAATCAATCCTGCAAATGGCGAAGAACTCCCTATATTCGTTGCCGACTACGTGCTCGGCGGGTATGGCACGGGCGCTATCATGGCGGTGCCTGCACACGACGAGCGCGACTTCGCGTTTGCAAAGAAGTTTGATTTACCGACTGATAAGCGGGTTATAACTCAATATAAAAAAGAGGAAGACGGAAATTATCCAACCAGAATTAATCTTGAAATTCCCTACACAGGTTTTGGGGAATTAATTAACTCTGACCAGTTTACCGGTCTCACTTCAGAAGAAGCAAAGAAAAAGATAACTGAGTATGTAGGAGGCGAGCTTACCTCAACCTACAAAATAAAAGACTGGGTATTTAGCCGCCAGCGCTACTGGGGCGAGCCTATCCCGATTATTCATTGCGTGAAAGATGGTGCAGTGCCAGTGCCGTACGAGGAGCTCCCGGTACGCCTCCCTGAAGTTGAGAAGTATGAACCCTCTGGGACAGGCGAGTCGCCCCTGGCTAACATTCCTGAGTGGGTTAACACCATGTGTCCTGTGTGCAGTGGGCCCGGCAAACGCGAGACCAACACCATGCCGCAGTGGGCAGGCTCAAGCTGGTACTACCTGCGCTTTATGGACCCGCATAATACCGAGGCGCTCGTGGGGAAGGATAAGGAAAAATATTGGGCACCAGTCGATGTATATGTAGGGGGTGACCACGCCGTACGACACCTTATATATGCGCGTTTTTGGCATAAATTCCTCTACGATATTGGTGCCGTTACTACTATTGAGCCCTTTGCCCGCCTCGAGTTTTTGGGCTTCATTTTAGCTGAAGATGGCCGCAAGATGAGCAAACGGTACGGCAATGTCATAAACCCAGACGACGTGGTGGCAACCTACGGCGCAGATTCCTTCCGTATTTATGAAATGTTCATGGGCCCGTTTGAAAACACGGTGGCTTGGAGCACAGCTTCCATCGTAGGCACTACCCGTTTTGTTGAGCGTGTGTGGCGGCTCCAAGAAAAAATTACTGCTCAAGATGTGGTGGTGCTAGACCCACTCCTCCACCAGACAATAAAAAAAGTGAGTGAGGATATTGAGGCGTTTAAGTTTAACACCGCAGTAAGCCAAATGATGGTGTTTCTTAATGCAGTAGAGAAAGAGGGTAACATTGGTGCCTCGCAGTGGGAGCAATTTCTTAAAATTTTGTCGCCCTTTGCTCCACATGTCACCTCAGAGCTCTGGGAGTTGCTTGGAAAAACGACCCTTCTTAGCCTTGAGCACTGGCCCGAAGCCGATGCACAAAAGATGCTTACAGAGAGTATTACTATTGCTGTGCAAATTAACGGTAAAACTAGAGGTACGGTCTCGCTTTCGCGCACGGCAAGTAGGGAAGATGCACTTCGCGAAGCGTCACAAAACCCCGACATACAAAAGTGGCTTCCGGACGGCACTTTACAAGACGGCCAAGAGGGCGTAAAAGTCATTTACGTACCTGGGAAAATTCTTAGTTTTGTGTTTGCCAGTTCTTGACCTTTAAAACATTGCATGATATTAATAACCACATAAATATATGGTAGACAAGGCAGATAAAACAGGGTTTAAGCCCAAAGCAATCGTCAAAAAGCTCCTCCAGAGCCTCCCAGAGCGTTCTCGCACGGTGCTCGAAGCACGCTTTGGCCTTGGCACAACCGCTGAGCGCGTAACACTCGAGTCTATCGGTAAGAAGTGGGGTATCACCCGCGAACGCGTCCGCCAGATCGAGAACCATGGCCTCGCAACGCTCCGTAAGTCGAGCACCTTCGCAGAAGCACAAGGCGCGTTTGAGGAGCTTGAGCGCATCATCGACAGCCTCGGCGGCATAGTGTGCGAGGACGACCTCCTCAACTTCATTACGAAGGACCAGAGCATGCAGAACCACATCTATTTCCTCCTCGTTCTTGGCGACCCGTTCAAGTACAAGAAGGAAGACGATGAAGTTCGCCGCTGCTGGTATGTAGACCCGGCACTTTCAGACAAGATCCAGAACTCACTCAAGCGTCTCTACGAAGGTCTCTCAGATGAAGACCTCATTCCTGAAGCAGACATGATCGACCGCTTCCTTAAGGAGCTTCAAGATATAAACGACAAGCATCGTGACGAAGAGGTGCTTCGCCGCTGGCTCTCTATCTCAAAGCGTATAGGTAAGAATCCGCTTGGCGAGTGGGGCCCGTCGGCATCGCCTAATGTTAAAACCAAAGGCGTGCGCGATTACGCATACCTCGCCGTTAAGAAGCATGGTTCTCCGCTCCATTTCCGCGAAGTCTCACAGCTTATTGAAAAAATGTTCAACCGTGCAGCTCATGTGGCTACTACACACAACGAGCTCATTAAAGACAACCGCTTTGTGCTCGTTGGGCGCGGTATGTACGCACTCAAGGAGTGGGGTTATGCGTCTGGCGTTGTCCGCGACGTAGTGCGCAATATTCTCCGCCAGTTCGGGCCACTCAACAAAGACGAAATCATTGAGAAGGTGCTTAAAGAGCGCCATGTAAAACCGGGAACGGTGGTAGTAAACCTCCAGAATCAGAAGTACTTCAAGCGAGGCAAGGACAACAAATTTACGGTAATTAAATAAAACAAAAACTCCGCGAACAACGCGGAGTTTTTGTTTGTCATCGCACCTAAAGATTAGAAAAGGTTCGCAATAAAGCGCATACCTTCCCAGACAATAATTGCGCCGCCGACTAGGAGGATGCCCCAGACCATCTGCGCACGCGCGTGGTCTTGATGTTCAACGTGGCCATGGGAGAGGAAGTACCCTACAAACCCCCATAAAAACATAACGATACCAAACGCGGCCCATAAACTCATAGCAATTTTTATGACGCTAAACGGATGTGTAGCTACAAGCGTCAGGAGGTCTTGCATACGTGGTATAGTATAGCACGTATGCTTTCGTACCATACGGCGCATGAGCTTACCGCCAAGGTAAAAATGGGCGTTGAACTTGCGCTTATAGGCCCGATCATCTTTCTCGGTCTCGTTTTTTTTGTCATTACCTACGACCCTATTGCAGCGCGTGCTGCATTTACTGCGCTCGCGGCAACCATGCCGCTGTGGCTGCCGTTTTTCCTCTTTAAATACTTTTGGATAACCTGGATGCACTACATCCGCTATAAGTTTTGGTTTTCGCAGGAAATGATCCTGCTTGAAATTCAGTTGCCGGGGGAGGTAACTAAATCTCCCAAAGCAATGGAATTGTTTTTGACTGCCCTGTGGAACAGCGGCGGCGAGGTGACCTTTATTAAGCGTCTATGGGAAGGAAGTTTCCGTGCTATATGGTCGCTTGAAATAGCTTCAAACGAAGGGAGTGTGAACTTCTACCTCCACATGCGTAAAGCTTTTCGTAATATTGTTGAGGCGCGCCTGTACGGCCAGTTTCCTGAGGCACAAGTGCGTGAGGTAGACGACTATACCCGCAGCGTGCCGTTTAACCTCAACGAATACGAGCTCTGGGGTACTGAGTTTAGGAAAGCAAACGAGCCGCAAGCGCTCCCTATTAAAACGTATACCGACTACAAGCTCGACCTCGACCCAGACGAGGAGTTTAAGGTGGACCCTATTTCAAACGTACTCGAGTATATGGCAACCATTGGTAAGGGCGAGTACCTCTGGTTCCAGATAATTGCTAAAGCTCGTAAAAAAGACGAATGGTACGGTTTTTACGATACCAAGAACGATGCCTACAAAGACGGCTTTAAGGCGGGGCTCAAAGCTCTTATGAAGGGTGCCTCAGAACGCGCTGGTAGTTTGGTTAAAGACGACGCAGCAAAAGCTCAAGCCGAGGCACGCGGTATGACCCTCATGACCTCAGGCGAAAAACTTAAGCTTGAGGCTATGGAGCGCTCGATAGAGAAGCTTTTGTTTGAGTGCGGCATACGCATAATGTACGTTGCTAAGAAGGAGAATTTCCGTGGCACGGTTATTGGCGGTATCCCACGCTTTTTTGATGCATTTAAGTCTAACGAGTTTAACGGCCTCAACCCTACACGCTGGCACGCGTCGCTAGACTATCCGTGGCAAGACTTCAACAATATCCGCCGCAATGCATTTAAGGACAAACTCTTTTTCTTGTTCCAAAACCGCGCATATTTCTATGTACCCATAGACCAAGTGCCTGTTTTTTTGACCGTAGAAGAGTTGGCTACCCTTTGGCACTTCCCAAGCTCTGGTATACGCACACCAGGCCTCAACAGGGTTGCAAGCAAGCGCTCAGAAGCACCACCGGACCTTCCTCAGCTTCCTTCATGACCAGAAACCCACTCATACGTTTTCTTTTTGGTACAAAAAGGGCACGCACCATCACTGGTTTAGTGGTGGGTGTTGGACTTGTTGGTGCAGTAGGGTACAACCTTTTGTTTGGTGCACCGGCGTATTTTCCAGACCAGTCACTTGTTCGCATTAAAAAAGGTTCGACGCTTGAAGAGGCTGCTTCGCTTCTTAAAGAGAAGCATCTCATACAGTCGGCTATACTCCTTCAAGTTTTTGCGAAGATGTATCGTAGTGACGGCACTATTGTTGCGGGAGAGTATGCGTTTACTGAGCCGCAAAATATTTTGACAGTAGCTTCGAGGCTCACGCAAGGAGATTTCCAGCTTACCCCCGTACGTGTGCGTATTGAGGAAGGTATGTCTGTAGAGCAGATAACCGCGGTACTTAAAAAACAAGTGCCCGACTTTGACGCACTGCAGTTCTACTCGCTTGCCATAGGTAAGGAAGGTAGGCTCTACCCCGACACCTATTTTGTACTGCCCGGAGAAGAGCCGTCCCTTGTGGTGGAGTCGATGGAGAAAAATTTTGAGAGCCGTATCCGTGAAGTGACGCTCGCCACAGCTATCGCAAAGTTTGGTAAACCGCTCAATGAGGTACTTACCATGGCATCACTACTTGAGAAAGAAGCTTCACTCATGCAGGATCGCAGAATAATCGCGGGCATACTCTGGCACCGTATGGATATCGGTATGAAGTTGCAAGTTGATGCGGTCTTTCCCTATATAAACGGAAAAAACACTTTCACACTCACCAGAAAAGATTTGTTGGTTGATTCTCCATACAATACGTATCTCTACAAAGGTTTGCCGCCAGGGCCTATAGGCAGCCCGAGTGCCGATGCGATTTTAGCTGCGGTGACGCCAGTACACACGAGCTACGTATACTACCTCTCAGATATGGACGGTAAGATACATTACAGCACCACCTATAGCCAGCACCTAGCAAAGAAAGACAAGTATATAGACAACTGAAGTTGCTCAGGGTAGTCTCCTGCTATGTTCTCCTCTGCGCATAAAAAGAAAAAGGTGTTCGTAGGACTCTCGGGCGGAGTAGACTCTGCTGTATCCGTCTTGCTCTTAAAAAAGCAGGGGTACGATGTGACCGGGGTGTTTATACGTATAGCGATAGAAGGATACCCGTGCCCGGCCGCAGAAGACCGTCTTGAGGCAATGCGTGTTGCGGCGCATCTGCATATTCCATTCGTAGAGATCGACTTGTCTCGAGAGTATCAGGAACGCGTGTTTACATTTGCGGTAGAAGAGTTTGAGCGTGGGCGCACGCCCAACCCTGACGCACTGTGCAACAAGGAAATAAAGTTCGGCATTTTTTATGATTTCGCAAGAAAGAACGGTGCAGACTTTGTTGCAACCGGCCATTATGCGCGAGTAGTGCATGGAGAAGAAACCTTGCTTTTAGTTGGTGTCGACGACACTAAAGACCAAAGCTACTTTCTGTGGGCGGTGCCACACGAGCACCTTTCGCACGCACTTTTTCCTGTGGGTGGTCTACAAAAATCTGAGGTGCGCAACATAGCAAAGAGACACAACCTTCCAAACGCTGCACGCCACGACAGCCAAGGTCTCTGTTTCTTGGGAGATATAGCCATAGACGACATGCTCTCTCGCGAACTTGCGCCTACGCCGGGTGATGTATTGTCTGAGGCGGGTGAGGTAGTGGGTACGCACCGCGGCGCGGCATTGTATACACTTGGTCAGCGACATGGTTTTGAATTTAAAAACACCACACATGAAGCGCGACCGCATTTTGTGATAGCTAAAGACCTAGTAAAAAACACCATTACGGTCTCGGCGAATCGTTTTCCTATAAATGTTTCTTCAACCAAGCTCGTGCTCGATGCTGAAAATTGGATCGGTACTGTAGAGAGTGGAGCATACATGGCGCGTTTTCGTTACCGCCAGGCCCTTATACCGGCAACGCTTATAAAAAATGCAAATGGAGAGAGTGTTGTGGTGCTTAAGGAGGCACACTATGTTCCTGAAGGACAGTCTGTTGTGCTTTACTGTGACGACCGATGTGTAGGAGGTGGTATCATCAAGAGTGTAGCGCTCTGCGCATAACTTGATGAGTGTGTACATAACAAAATCAGACGGGACCACCGAGCTTTTTGATGCTGAAAAATTAAAACGCTCGCTTGCACACGCGGGAGCGACAGGCTCGGTTGCTGCTGCCATAGCAAAAGACATTGAGAGTGAGCTTTGGGGAGGTGTCTCTACGCAAGAAATTTATGCACGTGCGTTTAAGCGCTTGCGTGAACACCGCCACGGTGTTGCGGCACGCTACAGCCTCAAGCGCTCTATTATGGACTTCGGTCCATCCGGTTTTCCATTTGAAGTGTATGTATCGGAGTTGTTTAGAGCTGAAGGGTTCGACACTAAGATAGACCAGTTGGTCCAAGGTGCGTGTGTTGAACATGAAGTTGATGTAATAGTTGAACGTAAAGATGAACTTCTGTTTGCTGAAGCAAAATTTCATAACACCGTAGGCTTTCGTACTGACCTTAAAACCGCATTGTATATATCTGCGCGCATTACCGACATACGCGAAGCGCTTAAAGCAAAAGGGGAAACGAGGCGCGTAACAGGACTTATGGTCACCAACACCAAGTTCACTGATAAGGCACTTCAATATGCACAGTGCCAAGGTTTGGAGGTTTTAGGGTGGGATAATCCACAGGGTAATACGCTACACGACCGCATAGAGCACCACCGGCTCTACCCTGTAACAGCGCTTACCTCTCTTAACCCTCGCGAAAAAATGGCTCTGTTGAGCAGGAAAATCGTTCTCTGTAAATCATTAAAAACCGCATCTTCTGTTTTGCGTCAAGTTGGCGTTCCGCCACACCGTTTTGAAGAGGTTTTACGCGAGGCGGATACCCTTGTGTCCAAAGAAAAGGATATACTATAGGAGTGTTTGTTCGGTTCGATTATTTATTACTTTCAGAGTGAAAGACGTTATGCAAGGATCTACTGGGCAACAGGGAAACCAGAATAATCAGAAGCCGGGAGGAGGTTTGTCTTGGTCGCAAGCACCAAGCAGTTCTTCTTCAAGCAACAATACGAGCGCTAAGCCGAACACTGTTCCGGCAAAGCCAGCGGCACCGGCTCCAAAGCCAACGCCGGCAGTTAAGAAGGATGATGCAAAGCAGGGAAGCGCTGGCCGCACCGCAAGCATTTTCATTGCAGGTATCGCAGTCGGTCTTATTATCGGTTGGGGCTGGTTCTCTCTTGGTAAGGATGCAGACACTAAAGTTGCAACTGAAGAGAAGAGTGCTGCAGCAACTGAAACTGAGACAGTTAAGACCCCAGCTAAGCCGGCGGCTCCTGCATCAGTGAAGGAGACCGCAACCAAAGAGACCGTTAAGGAAACTCCGGCTGCTTCAACCAAGCCGGCTACTACAGTAAGCGCAGGCACACTCACTGTAGCTTCTCCGCAGGCAGCAGGCACGGAAGTTGCCATTGGTGGTGTTTCTGTAACTGTTCCAACTTGGGTAGTGGTGTTTGAAATGGTAAATGGCAACATTGGTAATGCGCTCGGAGCAAAAATGTTCTTCGAGAATGAAACGTCAGGAACTGTCGAGATTCTCCGCGGCACGGTTGCGGGCAAGACCTATCTTGTTGCTGAGTATGCAGACAATGGCGACCATAAGTTCGACAAGCGTGCTGATACGCAGGTAACTGGTATCACCGGTGCGCCGCTTACCGCAGAGTTCACCGTTCGCTAACACATGTACGATACGTTCATTACTACGGATATGCAGGTCTCAATGGCGCTCAGCCTCG
>CAYPJX010000025.1:0-4293 GCA_964411175.1 uncultured Candidatus Saccharibacteria bacterium
CTTCAATGGTAATAATGTGTTCCGTGCGCTCCTGATTTATCTTCTCAAGGAGCGCTGCGAGTGTGGTAGTTTTACCTTGGCCAACAGGACCAACCACCAGGAAAAAACCTTGCTCCTTAAGGGTAAAACTGTCGAGCACTGGCGGGAGATTAAGCTCGTTTATAGTGCGTATCGCGCGAGGTATAAGACGCAGCGCGACACTGATGTTGCCTCGCTCTACATAGCCGTTACCGCGAAACCGCGCTACTTCCCCATAGGCGTACGAAAAGTCTATTTCTTGCTTTTCTGTAAATCGTTTTAAAAGTTCAGGGCTCAGTAATACAGACACAAGACCCTGCATATCTTCTCGGGTAAGTTTTGCCTCAGTGAGTAGTGGTGTAAGCTGGCCGGACACGCGGATAATAGGCTGCGCTCCAACCGAGAGATGCAGGTCAGACGCGCCTTGCGAGACAAGCGCTCCTATCATGGTTTCCAACCTTTGTTTGTAGTTTCCTGGCATTATACTTTTATCTCCTCTTGTTGTTCGCCTGACGGCGGGGTTTCAGGAGCAACTTCTGAGCCGTCTTCTGTGATCGCACTTAGCTGTGCATCTTCCTGAGGACCCGCTTCTTCGTCACCCAAGTCAAACTGTCCTCCGAGTGTATTTACTTCTTCAAACGGCACAATTCCTTCGGTTGATTTTATAATAGCATCCTCCTTCATAGTGATCATGCCGTTCTTTCGCACAATGTTAAACAAGTCATCTTCAGACTTGTTCGCCAAAATTGCACGCTCGAGCTCGACGTTCATGTCAAACATTTCATACACACCCACACGGCCGCGTGTGCCGGACGGACAGTCGGGGTTTGGGTCTATGCGATACACCTGGCTGAGGTCAGGGATCTCTTTCCTGTGTTCCTCAGGTAGGTCAGCAAATTCCTGCCTGATCATCTCTTGCATACTGCCGTCGAGCGGCACTTTTTTACCACCCCCAGGGCAAAGCGTGCGCACGAGGCGCTGTGCCATACCAAGTATAAGCACCGGCGGAATGAGGTAGGGCTCCACACCCATGTCGAGCAAACGTGGCACAATGCCGATCGAGTTGGTGGTGTGGATGGTTGAGAGCACGAGGTGGCCGGTAAGTGCTGCCTGGACGGCCAGGTTAGCGGTTTCGGCGTCGCGGATCTCGCCCACCATGATGATGTTTGGGTCCTGACGAAGCGTGGTACGGAGTCCGTTTGCAAAGGTATAGCCGATTTCGGGGCGCACTTGGCTTTGGGAGACACCAGGGATCGTATACTCAACAGGGTCTTCGAGGGAAAGCACGTTCTGACGTTCGCGGTCCACCTCGTTAAGAATCGCATACAAGGTGGTCGATTTACCGGAGCCGGTTGGTCCTGAGATAAGCACCAGGCCATACGGTTTTTTAATGGCGGTGCGGATAAGGTTAAGATTCCTCTCAGACATATGAAAGTCTTCAAGCTTAAGCACTTTTGCAGACGCACCCAAAATACGCATCACCACCTTTTCTCCGTAGTAAGTAGGAAAAGTTGAAACACGGAAGTCTACTTTGTTCCCTCCCACACGCGCAGAGAAACGACCGTCTTGCGGCTTACGCTTCTCGTCGAGGCGCATATTTGAAAGCACTTTAATACGGGCTACCACAGATGAATGCACTTTTGACGGCAGGGTGATGTTGGTTATGAGTATGCCGTCGATACGGAAGCGCACACGCGTTTGGTCTGCCATAGGCTCAATATGAATGTCGGATGCACGCTGCTCAGCCGCATGGCGCAAGACCGTTGCTACGATTTTAGTAACAGGTGCGTCAGCAGTTATTGCGTCGGCACCGGTTTCCGTAACCATCTCTTCCTCAGTAAGTACAGAGCGCTTCCCGCCTTCCTTTTCTGCTTTTTCTGATTCGATAACAAATTCAGTGTCGAGCTCGTTAAGCGCCTTGCCTACTTCGCCAGAAAGACCCTTGTATTGCTGAAGCAGTTTTTCGAAATCGGTATCAGTAATAACAAAAAGCTTATAGGGCATCCCTATCTTCGCTGAAATAAAGGTAAGGGCATCTCTCGCTTCAAGATTGTCTGGGTCGGTTACACCAACTTCAAGCACACCATCTTCTACTGCTAGTGGAGACAAGCGGTAGTGACGTGCAGACTCTTCTGGTACGAAGCGCAAAATGTCGAACGGCACCGGCTTGTCACCCACTTCTCTCGAAGGCAGGCCGTAGTGCTCTGCTTTTGCAGCTAAAATATCGGCAAGTTGCATTCCGCCCTTTTGAAGAGCAGCCTCAAGAGCCGCCGGGCCTTTGGCGTTTTCTGCCTGTAGTTCTGGCACCAGAGCCTGATCTACCTTCCCGCTGTCGGTTAAGAGTTTCAGCAGGTCCATAGTATTATTGGCTCCCTACCGGGAGAAAAGGGTTTCTGCGGCCAACATTTTCAGGAGTAAGCTGCACCCCAAAAGAAGTAAGGGACTCAAATGCAGGACTGCTGAAGATGCTTGTATCGAGTTTAATGACATGCAAACTTGCCAAAACAGCAAGCGTATCTTGCGACACAGGAGAGTTACTCTCGCTCGAAACTAGTGCTTCGCCAACAGGTTTTGAAAAGTAGGTCATATATACGTAGAGCCCCCCTCCTATCACCAGGATACCGAGTACGAGCGTCATGTTTTTTCGAATAAAGTCCATACAATGTTTAATTAGTGGAGCCAGTAGGTACGTATGCTTAGTGTGTAGTCATTTAATCCGGTCTCGTTAACACTAAATGCTACCTTTTCAACATCTATGAGGCGTAAACTATGTTCCAGATCTGCAAGAAAAGCTAAGAATGTTTCGTAGTCTGCCGAAACAGTAAACCCAAAGTCGACCGAACCAACCGTGCCGTTTGATGTACCAACGGCAACCTTTGCAGAACTCGAGCGACCACTACTTGGGCCAACTTTTGTCTCCCCTATCTGCATATTTTTGATCGCCAGGTTATGGCGCGCCGCAATACCGTTTATATCTATAACCAGCTGAATATTGTCTATATTGTCAGGTAAAAACTCCTGAAGCTTGTCTCGGTCTTCTGTCGAGAATGTATTGTACTTTGATAACAACTGGTCGCGCAGCGCCTTGAGTTCTTGAGACTTGGTGAGCGCGTCGTCGTATGCCTGTTGTTGGGTCTGCAGCGCCTTTATTGAACCTTGGTAGTGCGGATTAGTGTACGCAATAAAAAGCGTTGCGGCTGCTCCTATAAGAATGAGTGGGAGTAGGTATCTCATATATTATGGTTGCACTTCGCCCGCATCCTGCGTGGCAGATTGTTCTATAGGTGTTGCAGGGTTAGCTATGAGGGCGTTGGAGTATAGGGTGAGGGTAGGGTCAACCGTAGCACTCACAATGAAGGAGATTTTCCCTGTTGAGGAATCTCCCCCGACACCAGAAAAGACCACATCTTTAAGAGTCTTGCTCGCGCCAAACTGCCTTGACTGTAACGCCACCGTTGAAAAAGAATCTGCAATGCCCTTGAGCGATAGTTTGTTTTCTCCAGAACCTTCTATACTTAGACTAAACTCTACAAATTGAACTTTTTCGAGCGTTTGCTGACCCAAAAAACTAAAGATAGGAGATGGTGCAACATGCTTCTCAAGAAGTTTTTTTGCCTCGTTTATACGAAGGTCGGCCCTGCTTAACTCTTGGATAACACCGGGGTCGTAGGCCTTTTCGTTGAGCTTAAGAGACTCGCTCTTACTTATGATTGATTGCTTAAGGAGATTTTCATACAGAAATACGCCCCCAGCCGCAACGAGCGAGGTTATAAAGATGAGCGCCGCAACAAGAAGCACGAGGCCGGTGCCCTTACCCAAACCTTGAGAAGCCGCAGAGGCAGACTCAAGATTTTTTTTAGGTATAAACGAAGTTGAAACCTGTGGATCCATAGGTGCTTTGAGCTAAGTATACCGTGCTTAACTATCAGTCTTCTGCTCTATCAACAACTAGCCGAGTTCTTGGAGACGCCTCAATGCCAAACCAACCGCAACAGAAAACTCAGGGCCAGCCTCTTTAAGTATTGCTTCAAGAAATGCGGGAGTTTGGGTCTTCCCAAAAGGGTCGGCCAACCTTATTTCAGCAGAAATTCTTGACTGCGCATACTCTTTAAACCCTTTAAGGGATGCGCCGCCGCCTGTGGCGACCATGGTAGAGAGGGTTTGGTTGGTGCGTTGCTCGTACGCAACTATAGTGCGAGATATTTCCGTAGTAAGGTTTGCTAAGGTTAACTCGAGCGACTGCACGAATTTAGGATCTTGTGCAGGATTGTCTTT
>CAYPJX010000025.1:4303-8272 GCA_964411175.1 uncultured Candidatus Saccharibacteria bacterium
AAATTTTCGAGCTGGCCATAGACGCTCTGGAAACGTTTGCGTTCCTCTGCCTGCATTACCGTAAGCCCAAGCGCGCGTGAAGCAGCGAGGGTTAGGTCTTGCCCTCCGTGGTTTATGATATGACTCTCGTGTATAAGACCTCTCTCAACGACATAAAATTTAGTGGTTGCAGCACCCATGTCGAGCACTGCAATGGGCGCTAGACCATGGTCTAGCGCCGCACGGACGGCACTAAAGACTTCTATTTCAAAAAACGAAACCGAGAGAGCTGCTTCGGTGGTTATGCTCTTAAACTTGCCTATGGTGTCGTTATGTATAGCAACCAGCAGTACGTCTATTTTGTCTGGAGACGAACCACCACCCTTACTACCTCCAGACACTACAAACCAGTCAAGTAGAACTTCGTTTATGGGAACCGGGATATATTTACGCGCCTCTATGGGCACCACCTGCGCTAGTTGCTTTTCGACGCTTGCAGGAAGTTTAATTATAGAAACAAGGCTCGAGGAGTATGGTATGGACACCGCAGCATCACTTGTCGTAACATGTGCTTCCCGGATGACATCCTTAAGCGCTTCGCTTATTTTGTCGGCCGGGAGGGAGGTAGCACGGCCTATTTCGACCCCTGCATACGGGCCAAGCGATATGGCCCCGTAGGTCTCAAGAATCACCCTTCCCTTTTCCTTGCGTAGTTGCACGACTTTTATAGCCGAGGTACCAATATCGACACCAAGGACGCTTTTCACCTCCTTTGAGAAGAGCGAGGACAATGAAGAAACAGAGAATGCCATTTCAACACACAGTATACCACTTATACAGACCATGATTCGAACTTTTTTTGCTGCATACACAACACTATTGGACGTATTGTTACCGCCTCGTGCAACCGAACGCGCTATACGGAATCTGACACTTAGTAAGCTTGCTGAGCTTGCTTCCCCGCAAGGCCCACTCCCCTACCACGAGCCTGTCGTGCGCGCGCTGGTTTGGGAAATAAAGTACCGTAAAAACCCTTTCGCACTCAGACTCGCTGGTGCGTTCTTGTTTGAGCAGGCGTTATCGATAGTACAGGATGAACTCGGCACTCCGGTGCTCATTCCCGTGCCGATGCATCATAGTAAAAAACGACAACGCGGATACAACCAAACGGAAGAACTCTGTCTGGCTATCATGCAGGATGCTACACACTCCTTCCAATATGAACCTGGTGCACTTGTTCGGACACGAAACACGGTGTCACAACAAGGTCTCCCGCGGCATCGCCGACTAAAAAATATGCTTAACGCAATAAAACCTGCTCATCCTGAACTTGTTTCAGGAAGGAGTTGCATTGTTGTGGACGATGTTGCTACAACTGGGGCCACAACGCATGAGACAAAGAGGGCGTTGCTTGAAGCTGGTGCAAAACAGGTACACATACTCACCCTTGCACACTCATAACGTACTCATTTAATGAGTTGTTTCATAGCAGCAGCTATAGCGTCGCTACTTATAGGGCCATGCGCATGCACCACCTCCTCACCATGGGCATTTATGAATATAGTTTCAGGTACCGCATACCCTCCAAGTTTTTTAAACAGCAGATCATCCGGGTCGATTAAAAAAACAATACCTTCTGTATTTGGTAGTTTTTGACTAAACAGTTTTGCATCTTGTGGACTTTCCCCTCGGTTTATAGCAACTATTTGCACACGGTCGCCATATTGTTGCTTCACTTCGCTTAGTCTCGCAAACTCTTCTGTACAGTAGGGACACCAGCTTGCCCAAAAAAATACCACAAGAGGTTTGGCCCCAAGAACCCCAAGAAAGGAATCGAACTGAACACGCGCTCCAGTGTAGTCAACAAGGGCAACCCCCTCATCTTTTCCAGCAACCGAAGGGCCTTCTTTTTGGCGCAAAAACGTAAATGCTAGCAACACGAGACCAATACCAATGACCCCAGCTACGCCAAAAACCGCGTAGCGTATCTTTTTATGGGACATCCAATAGGCAATTCGAGTTCTCATAGGTTACCCTGTCCAATTAAAGAGCATGATACTGAAGTCGGCAAGATTTACTATGCCATCTTCGTTAATATCCGCGAGTGCGTCGTCGGTATTCCAGAACGAAAGCATTATTGAAAAGTCGACCAAGTTTACCTTGCCATCTTTGTTAATATCGGCCCGTAAGCCTGGGTTCTTACCAGGGCTTTTGCCAACACCAAGAAACACTGGCGTACCGTAGTCGCTCTGCGACTGTGCAAGGGTGGTGCGCGCTTTGAGCCCCCACGTTCCTAAAGAAAGACCACTCCCTTCAATGTCTATACTCCATAGACCTGTTGAGCTGGTTGTTGCAACTAGTTGCTTAGTCGAAGCGCCTGAGCTTTGCGGAGAGACCACGAGCTCCACTTTTGCGTTTGGAGATGTCTCACCCAATGCACGAGCTCCTTCCCCAAGGGCAATAGTGTCTTTTTCGAGTGCGAGTGTTGGTGGAAGCGTGATGCCCGACAAGATGTTGTTAGTGCCCTGTACCACGGAGAGTGTAGAGGTATATGTAGCAGACTTACGCTGCTTACTGTCACGTGCATACATACTGAACGAGTAGGTGCCGCGCTCAAGGCTCGGCAACACTATTTGAAATGCACCCGTTGAACCAGCTTGTGCGGTCATTGCCTGGACACCATCTTTAAGGACCGTAAGCGTTGCGTTAGGTGAGGTATTACCAATGAGCGTAACTACCGCCTGATACAGTACTGAACTTCCATTCACAAAGTCACCCGACCCAACCGTGCCTCCAGACTGCGAGACCGAGGTGTTTGATATCGGATCTTCAGCAAGCGAAAATGAAATAATGTAGTCGTCAGGGTTGATAGCTCCTTGGACGCCCCGGCACTTCACGTAGTAGTTGTAGGTAGTATTGTTTTGATGTCCACCTTGTACAAGATAAAAAAATACACCGTTTATAGTAGAGAACGAGTCGGTCATGCTCGCGTACGCCGTGTCTGGCGTCATCGAATAGCGGCATGTCGCGGTCCTGTCTGTGTCGAACGTGAGCTCTATGGTGCTGTTATTCGCAGCAAGCGGCCCCGAGGGGAGTCCGTTTGTTATGGTCGGCGGGACATTTTCTAGTGGAATTTCAATGGTTATAGGGTTAATAACTGCAATCATGGCCCAACCGAGGTCTATTTGGTCGCCGACAGCATCGTACGTCCGCATACCTATACGATATGACGTTACTACAGCAGGGTTAACAGGAACACGAACTCCTGTTGCACCAAAAACTGCATTAGTACCGAGGCGTATTTCTATCTGGCTTCCTGCAGAAATGCCCGCTCCAGAGGAAAGTGTAACAGTAATAGGTCCTGAGGTACCTCCTACAGAAATACCGTCGTCGGTTACGCTAGGTACCGCAGAGAGTGGGCGGTCGACATACTCGCTACCGTCCCAAACAGCGAAGTCAACATCGGTATAGTCGAAACCAGACGGGAGCGTAAACGCACCGAGCTCCGGAGTAATAACTATGCTACCCGACGCAGGCACGGCATGCGGAACAGTAAAGCGTATACGGTGGTTTGTCGATGCATTAGGCGCGGAGTCTATTATAAGGTCGCTCACATAACTCATGAGCGACGCGTGCACGGGAGCTACGCATACAAAAAAGAGCACAGACGCAAATAAGATGTGCCTGGAGTACATCACTTCGATTATATCTCTATTTATTTAAGAGAAACTGAATACTGCACGGAAGCCTTGTTTCGACGCTTCGCATCAAGATAAAAATTTACGCCGATGAGTACCGCGAGTAAAGCACTGAGTGCCAAGCTGGCGACTCCCGCTTTGCTAAGTGGCGTTTGTTCACGTACCACAAGTGCCTGCTCGCGTTTAGTAAGGTCTGCCTCCTTCTGCATAAGAACCTTCTCTTTGTTTGAAAGTTGTTCTGCAACCGAGTTATAAGGATTCGGCGCTATAGCGGCAGATACACCCACCGACG
>CAYPJX010000025.1:8282-11491 GCA_964411175.1 uncultured Candidatus Saccharibacteria bacterium
AAGCATGTGCTGTGCATCTGAGAGTAGCAGCGTCGGTGTCTCGACCGCGACACTAAAAGCAAACAGAAACGCTGCCGCAAATATACCAACGATGTGACCAGCCGAAATACGGATGCTCATACCTAAGCAAACAACACAAACAACACCACCAAGAAGACAACACAGAGGAGAAGCACTGCTAATGTTACTACCAATAGTCGAGAACTTGAGCGTTGATATCGGCGGCTTATACGGTCACCGCTTACCGGTGTTGTAACACCCATTTGGCGCAATTTCTTGCGGATATACGCACGCATAAATAGATACGCAGCGAGTACTACAAACACAATAGCGCCGAGTGCGATAGATATAGGTTGTGCTGTAGATGCTTTTACGCACATCATCGCCATATGCAAGAGTTGCGATCGCCTGATATCGGCCGAAAGAAAACTCATCTGAGGTCCACTGCGCTGGATAGGTGCGGTCTGAGTTAGGAAATGTTGATGCCTGCTGTTCATTTACTGGCACCGTTGCAACCTTCTTACCAAACATATTCTCCACTTCAACAATACCGGTCGGCTGCACCAGCACATTGCCTAGGTTATGTACGCGCACGTTAAAATCTACATTTGCATTTGGGTAGATGAGCTTCCCGGTTGAAAATTCACGAAGCTGTGCATCTTCAATAATGTCTCCAGAAATTTTAAGACTTACGATGGCGCCAACATCAAAACCAACGCCTGATCCGTTTAGATTAGGCTGATTTGGTTTGTCGCTAAAGAAAAGACTCGCAAAATGAGACCCGGGGCTTGCTCCGGTCGGAACACGTACTGTAAAATTAACTGTTTTTATTTCTTCAGGTTTAAACTGAAGCACCTGCACCGGTACCACCACCCAGGTACTCAGTTCATAACCAGTCACTTCCCCACTTTGTGAGAATATAGGCCTCCCAGCACTATCGACGGCTTTTATATCTCTTACAGAAACATAGAGGGTCTTTTCTAAAGGAGATACGTTTGTAACAGTTACGGAGTATTGTCTGGTTTCACCTGGATTTACCTTGTCTTCGACAATAGCAGGTTTAATCTGTAGTCCGTCGGTAGTTTGGGCGTGCACAGTAGGACCAAGCGCAAAAAAAAGTGACAGGCCCAAAGTCCCCAATAGCACCTTATGGAAAAAATAATTCATAGTGCGTATGCCTGTAGGTTACCGTAAAACTGTAACACGATTTAAAAGTTTCCACAGCTACACTACTCACACACACCATAACATTGACAAAACAGTATTGATCTTGTGTTAAAAACAAAATCCGCCTTCCGGCGGATCTGTATATTTAGAATGTTGGTGTCGCTACGTACGTAATAGTGTTTGTGTAGTCATCGCCTGCTTCCTGGAGATCGCTCACTTGGATCTTGAAGCCTACGCTCGCCTTACCTTTGTTCTGTGTCGTGCCGTCAGACGGACCAGTGTGGCTAAAGATCACACGTGGCTGGTCAATATTACCGGCCCACTTAGTTGAGGTGCCGAACTCGTTAGTGTTAAGGTCTGTGTCGTCGCTGGTAACGCCGAAGTGGCCGTAGGTGCTTGGTACGTCAAGCTGCGCTGTCGGATGCGTCCAAGGTATAGGGGTAGAGCTGGTTGCACCATTGTTAAAGAGGTCGATTGTAGCGCCTGTTGAAGAGGTAGGGGGCTGGTTTTCCTGCACGGTCACAGAGAAGCCGTTACGTGCGTTGGTGGAGACGTTAAGCTGTTGTCCAAGCACCACAGCACCAGTTGAAGAAGCGAGGGTTGAAAACGGCAATCTCGTAGGGCTCGTTGAAGCGGTCGTGGTTGCGTATGATTGATAGAAGCCAGTGGTTGTTGCGAGACCAGTTACCGTAAAGGTAAACGAAGTTGCAACAGACGCGGTAAGCGTGATGTTCTGAAGTACTGCCACACGTGTCTCGCCCGAGTTTGACTGAGTACCAGCTATTTTTATAGGGTACGAACCAGCGGTTGATGGGTTTGTCCAGAGCTTGGTTGAAGCGGTAGTGGTAGAGATACCGATAAGTACCGGAGCCGACGCAGGGATGGTTGTAGCTCCTGCGCATAGCGTAAAGGTAAGGTTTTCGTCGCTACCAGTGTTGTAGTTACCGACTGCAGTTACTTGGTTACCAGCTGTACAACTAGAAACAATCGCGTAGGTTGAGCCGTTGGCATAAAATGCCATATCGGTCGATGTTGCTGAAGAGTATGCCTGGGTAAAAGCAGACGTACCTGGCAGACTCGGCTCTGCGTCGAGACTTATTTTAATAGTCTGACCGCCAGTTATTGCAGCGTTTGAGGTGAAGGTGATCGAGTGACCAGCAAGTGTAGAGAGGTTCGAGGTGGTGAGTGTGTCACTGATACTGGTCAGGTTTGCTGCGTTTGCACTATGGAGCAAGGCTGGTGCACCTATGGTCCACAAAAACAGTGAAACTATGACGAGAAAGGCAACCTGAGCCTGGACAGTGAGTCCGAAACGTTCCTGGTTCCCCTTAAAGATGTCCATAAGCAAATGCAACGTGCTAAAAAGTTATATAAGTGAGGTTTACTCAGCTACAACCAAAAGTATACGTCAGAAAATCTCGTTATTTGACCATTAGATCCATATATTGTGGATAACTGCATACAGGACAGAGGAGAAAACGTTCTTACTCACTGGTTATTTACCCTCTTGCGGTGCGGGTAGTAACTCTTCGTGTATTTGCACGTCGGTAATCTGGAAATTCCTTGATTTAACGAGCACCTTACTAAAATAGAACCAAGTGCACACGCCTCCAATGAGCACCAGTAGGAGAAAGAGTGCGAAAAGTTTGTATTTACTGAAGAACTGGCGAGGTGTGTGTGTTTGTTCAAGCAGATATGGCGGCTGCATTACCGGCTTTTTACCGGTCATGCTCCGCAGGTCAATCACTCCTTCTTGTATGGGTTGTATGAGTGAACGGCTAAGACTCACCGTTTGAGTATGATGATGCTCAGAAACAGCCGCGGGAGACTTTTTCTGAGGCACCGGAACAGCTTCAAGCGCCGTATACATACCCATACGGCGCTGCTCCAGTATAAGAGCGTGGCGTATATACCTCCGCATAAGCCATATTATGACGACCACAAACAGGAGTACTGAGCCGGCTCCGACCGCAACAGGCACTACAGGCACAACCCAAAAGATAGTTTTTGAAGAGACACTCTTTTTACCATCTTGCCCATAC
>CAYPJX010000026.1:0-11293 GCA_964411175.1 uncultured Candidatus Saccharibacteria bacterium
CCTCAACTCCTTCTGCAGACACCGGCTGGGACGGTTCGCACGAAGCTCAGGCTACGCCCGTCATGAAGAATCTCGACGACGCAATGGACGAGCTCGGCAATCTCTAAACAACATACAACTAAGTAAAACCGCCCTATGGGGCGGTTTTACTTTTGCTAATTTTTGTGGTATTTTGTGCATGTGAATTTTCACGTGGTTACACTCTTTCCCGACGTCATAGAAGCGTATGCAAACGCGTCTATCTTGGGTCGTGCACAGAAAAATAAACTTCTTTCTGTTAAGGCATACCAGCTACGCGATACCGTGGCTAATAAATGGGGCAAAGCAGACGACCGGCCCTATGGCGGCGGGCCTGGTATGGTGCTCCAGGCAGAGCCATTTCTGCGTGCGGTAGAGAAAATAAAAAAGAAAAATCCTAAAGCAAAGGTACTCATTACCTCTGCCGGAGGCCGTGAGCTTACTAACGCGTACGCGAAATCACTCACTAAACATAAAGACGTGGTGATACTGTGTGGCCGTTACGAAGGTATAGACTCTCGGGTTAAAAAGGCACTCAGAGCAGAAGAAGTTTCGGTGGGTCCCTACATCCTAACCGGCGGCGAGCTCCCGGCGCTTACTATCATCGACACTGCGGCACGCCAGATACAAGGCGTACTCGGTAAGTTTGAGTCGCTTGAGGAGTCCCGCGTTGCTTCACACGAGATATACACCCGCCCCGAAGTACTGGAACATAAAGGAAAAAAATATCGTGTGCCTAAGGTGCTGCTCTCCGGCAACCATGCACAGATGGACGCGTGGAAGGAACAAAAACGCAGCGACCCGTCGCAAAAATAAGATAAAAAAGAAGGCCGCTCCCGAAGGCGCGGCCGATGCACTACTGCGTACTACTTACTGCAGGCTGGAAATCTCGAAGTCGACGTCCTTGTCGAGCACGACCGCGAGCATGAGCTGCTGCGACATGTCGGTCTTGCACAGCGCACTCTTGCGCGGCTTGCCGCTGCTCTTCAGCGTACACGTACAGATCTTCACGAGCGTGATTTCGTCGCCATCGCGCAGCTTCTTCCCATACTCGACGAGAACCATCTCGTCGCCCTTCTTCTCGATCCGGTACAGCTGGACCTCCTTGCTCCCGTGCACCACCACTGGGGTGGGGGAGTTGATCCTCTTTGCCCTTTTGGCCAGTTCTGTTCCTGATGTCATTTTAGGCCCTCCTTTTGGCCGCTTTTGTCGTACTAAACCCAGGCGTGTTGCACTGGGATTCGTTATTTTTACGCCGCTTTGAATACTTTGTCAAAGGTTCCGTGGTGTATAAACCCTTATTTGTAGGGCCTATTTCGGCTCTTTGGAGCCGGGTTTGACACAATTTTCCGTAGGGGTATACTTATATACGAAACAAAAGCGGGGTCCCGGGGGTTCCGGGAAGAATGAGTTTTGAGGGCTAGAGTTTCCAAAATTTAATACGTGGTAGTAATAACCACCTAAAGACTTGTAAATGCAAGAACGGGGGAGCTTTACGCGCCCGCTCTTTTTTGCGTTTAACAACTGTGCATATTGTTCTTGCAGAAATTATTAGAAGTGTGCTTGGCTCCGCGCCATATTAATAACTATTCACACAACGCCCATGCGTGAACAAAAATACTTCAGCCGCTTTCGTGCACCGCGCACCGAGACCCCGAACCTCGTTGCTGCACAGGTAGATTCGTTTAATTGGTTGCTTAAGGAAGGATTTAAGGAGACCTTCAAGGAGTTCACTCCTATTAAGGACTACTCCGGCAAGAAGTTTGATCTCGAGTTTGTAAAGATCGAGATGGGCGACGTAAAGTTTGACGAGCACTATTCGAAAGCGCAAAAGCTCTCACTCGACGTACCGGTACGCGCAGTAGTGCGCCTCACTAACAAGACGCAGGGCACCAGCAAAGAGCAGGAGATCTTCCTCGCAGATTTCCCCGTGATGACTAATCACGGTACTTTCGTTATCAATGGCGTTGAGCGCGTCATTGTCCCGCAGCTCGCACGCAGCTACGGTGTCTTCTTCACGGCTGAAGAACTCAAGGGCAAGCGCCATTTTGGTGCAAAGGTGATCCCGGCACGCGGCGCGTGGATCGAGATAGAGACCGACGCGGACGGCATGCTTTGGGTACGCATCGACCGCAAGCGCAAGTTCCCAGCAACGACCCTCCTCCGTGTTCTTGGCGCTTCTTTTGACAGCGACCTCAAGTCGCTCTTCTCGGGTGATGCTCATGAAAAGAAATGGGTAGATGCAGCTATCGAGCTCGACCCGGCAAAGACCGTAGACGAAGCATACATAGAGATACACAAGCGCCTTCGTGACGGTGACCTTGCAACTGCAAGCAATGCACGCGAGTATATCGACTCTATTTTCTCTGAAGAGCGCTACGACCTCTCTCGCGTAGGCCGTTTCCGCTTCAACCAGCGCTTCAATAAGAGCCTTGAGGAGAAGGAGCTTACCCGCAAAACCCTCTCGCTCGATGACCTCGTGCTCGTCGTTAAGAATGTCATCAAGCTCGAGAACGATCCTGAGGCGATGGAAGACAACATCGACCACTTGGGTTCTCGCCGCGTACGTTACGTAGGCGAAATGCTCCAGAGCCGCATCCGCGTGGGCCTCACCCACATGAAGCGCAACATCCAGGACCGCATGTCGACGATCGACGTCGACGCAACGATGCCGGTGATGTTCGTTAACCCGCGCCCGCTTCAGGCTCGCATCAAAGAATTTTTCACCACCAACCAGTTGGCGCAGTTCATGCAGCAAACGAACGCGCTTGAAGAGATCGAACACCTCCGCACACTTTCGGCACTCGGTCCGGGCGGTCTTACTCGCGAACGCGCAGGCTTCGAGGTGCGCGACGTGCATCCGTCTCATTACGGACGCCTCTGCCCTATACACACTCCTGAAGGCCCCAACATCGGCCTTATTCTTCGTCTCTCAACGTACGCACGCCTCAATGAGTTCGGCATGATCGAAACGCCGTACGCAAAAGTTACCGGCGGTAAGGTTACTAAAGAAATCATTTTCCTCAACGCAGCAGAAGAGGAGAAGCAGATCATCGCGCACGCAGCAACCAAGGTGAACGACGACGGCAAGATCACCGAAGAGACCGTAGAGGCACGCCAGAACGGCGAGCCGGTACGTGTGTCTCGCGAAGAGATCAACTACATGGACGTTGCTCCTGAGCAGCCGTTCTCCATTGCTACCTCGATGATCCCGTTCCTCGAGCACGACGATGCAAACCGTTCTCTCATGGGTTCAAACATGCAGAAGCAGGCAACACCGGTGATCCTTCCTGAGGCACCACTCGTTGCAACCGGCATGGAGGCGCGCGCAGCGCGCGACACTGGCCGCCTTCTTGTGGCGCTTGAAGATGGTGTAGTAACCCACGCAGACGGACGTGTTATCAAGGTTAAGAACGTACGTGGTAAGGAGGTTGAGTATCCGCTCGTTAACTTCGTGCGCACCAACGGCTTTACTGCACTCCACAACCGTCCAGCGGTTTCAGTAGGTGCTGAGGTTAAAAAGGGCGACCTTCTCGCAGACACTTCTTCTTCAGACGGTGGTCAGCTCGCGCTCGGCCAGAACGCACTTGTGGCGTTTATGTGCTGGAGCGGCGCTAACTACGAAGACGCAATCATCATCTCTGAGCGTATGGTGAAGAACAGCAAGTTCTCATCTATCCACATTGAAGAGTTCGTATGTAACGTGCGCGACACCAAGCTCGGTCCGGAAGAAACTACTCACGACATCCCGAACGTATCTGAGGCAAAGCTTCGCAACCTCGACGAAGACGGTATTATCCGTGTTGGCTCTGAGGTTCGCCCAGGCGACATTCTTGTTGGTAAGATCACTCCGAAGGGTGAGACACAGCTTACTCCTGAAGAGCGCCTCCTCCGCTCTATCTTCGGCGACAAGGCTCGCGACGTGAAAGACTCGTCACTCCGTCTTGAAAACGGCAAGCGTGGTCGCATTATCTCGGTAAAAGTATTCTCACGCGAAGAGGGACATAACCTCGACTCAGGCATCATCAAGCGCATCCACATCGAGCTCGCACAGCTTCGTCATGTGTCTGTGGGCGACAAGCTTGCAGGCCGCCACGGCAACAAGGGTGTTATCTCACGCATCCTTCCTGAGGAAGACATGCCGTACATGGAAGATGGTCGCCCGGTGGACGTTATTCTCACACCGCTCGGCGTGCCAAGCCGCATGAACTTGGGTCAAATTCTCGAACTTCACCTTGGTCTTGCAGCAAACACCCTTAACTACCAGGCTATCTGCCCTCCGTTTGCAGGTGCAACGGAAGACGAAATCCGTGCAGAACTCAAGAAGGCGGGCCACAACGAGAGCGGTAAGATGAAGCTCTTCGACGGCCGCACGGGCGAGGAGTTTGAGCAGGAAGTTGCAGTGGGCTACATGTACATCTTGAAACTCCACCACATGGTTGAGGACAAGATCCACATGCGCTCTATCGGTCCGTACTCGCTCATCACCCAGCAGCCACTTGGCGGTAAGGCACAGGGCGGCGGTCAGCGCTTCGGTGAAATGGAAGTGTGGGCGCTCCTCGGTTACGGTGCTGCACACATCCTCCGTGAAATGCTTACGGTTAAGTCTGACGACATCATGGGCCGCTCAGCAGCGTTCGACGCTATCGTTCGCGGTGAGCGCATTGCGCACCACTACGCACCAGCATCGTTTAACGTGCTCCTCCACACGATGCGCGGTCTGGCCCTCGACATCGAGCTTATGAAGAACAGTCAGCCAGTAGGCTCGGGTCGCAAGACTCCGTCTGCAGAGGCGCTCGACTTCGACGCAGTACGCATCCGCCCGGCATCTCCTGAGCGCATCCTCGACTGGTCGCATGGTGAAGTTACCAAACCAGAAACCATTAACTACCGCACTCAGCGCCCAGAGAAGAACTCACTCTTCGACGAAAAGATCTTCGGTCCAGAGAAGGACTACGAATGTTACTGCGGTAAGTACCGTGGCATCCGCTACAAGGGTATTACCTGTGAGAAATGCGGTGTTGAAATTACCCGCGCTATTGTGCGCCGCGAGCGCATGGGTCACGTAGACCTCGCAGTCCCCGTGGCACATGTTTGGTTCCTCCGTGCTATCCCGTCACGCCTCTCGATGATCCTCGGTATCCCGTCTGGCGAACTTGAGAAGGTTGTCTACTTTGCGGGTTACGTGGTAACCGAAGTGCATAAGAGCGAGAAGGAACGCATCGTCTCTGAGCTCGAAGCAGAGTTCAAGATGAAGATGAAGAATCTTCAGGACGAGAAGAGTAAAGACAAGATCAAAGAGCTCTTCCTCGAAGCAAAGCGCGACATTGAGTCTATCCGTGTTGGTGCAGTGCTCGACGAGCCGAAGTACCACCGCTTTGCGGTTAAGTACGGTGCAATGTTTGAGGCAGGTATCGGTGCAGAGGCTATCTACAACCTCGCAAAGTCTCTCGACCTCAAGACCATGATCTCCGACACCGAAGCGCTTTTGGCTGATGCAGGTGCCGCAGACCGAGAGAAGTACAGCAAGCGCCTTTCAGCGCTTCGCGCAATGTTCCGCAGCAATATCCGTCCTGAGTGGATGTTCCTCACGCGCATCCCAGTTATTCCGCCAGGTCTTCGTCCTATGGTTGCCCTCGACGGCGGCCGCCACGCAACCTCAGACGTGAACGACCTCTACCGCCGCGTGATCAACCGCAACAACCGTCTCAAGAAACTTCTTGAAATCCATGCGCCGGACGTGATCCTCCGCAACGAGAAGCGTATTCTCCAGGAGGCAGTTGATGCGCTTATCGACAACTCTATCCGCCACGGTGGTGCTGCATTCTCTGCAACCACACAGGCACGCACCCGCCCGCTTAAGTCGCTCTCCGACAACCTTAAGGGTAAGCATGGTCTCTTCCGTCAGAACCTTCTTGGTAAGCGCGTAGACTACTCGGGCCGTTCAGTTATCGTGGTTGGTCCTGAGCTCAAGCTCAACCAGTGCGGTCTTCCGAAGCACATGGCACTCGAGCTCTTCCGCCCGTTCGTTATCGGCAAGCTCCTTGAAAAGGAACTCGCCTATAACATCCGCGGTGCAGGCCGTCTCATCGACGAAGGCGTGCCGGAAGTGTGGGCAATCCTCGAAGACATCATTAAAGACAAGTACGTGATGCTTAACCGCGCGCCTACGCTCCACCGCCTCGGTATTCAGGCCTTCCAGCCGGTGCTCATTGAAGGCAACGCTATCCAGCTCCACCCGCTCGTTTGCCCTGCGTTCAACGCAGACTTCGACGGCGACCAGATGGCAGTGCATGTGCCGCTTTCTCCTGAGGCACAGACAGAAGCACGTGAGATCATGGCAGCTCCTAAGAACGTGCTCAAGCCTGGTAACGGCGAGCCGGTGGTAACCACCAAGCTCCTCGACATCTTGCTCGGCTCCTACTGGATGACCAAGCAGGTAGATGGCGCAAAAGGCGAGGGAATGGCATTCCAGTCTCCAAACGCAGCTATCCTCGCATACGACTACGGTCGCGTCGCGTTCCACTCAAAGATCAAGGTGCTCCCATCGGAGAAAGAGAAGTATGCGCAGTTTGACGGCAAGCTCTTCGAGACTACTGTCGGTCGCCTTCTCTTTAACACCGTCTTCCCGAGCGACTATCCGTTCGTTAACAATGCAATCGACAAGAAGAGTCTCTCACGTCTTATCGACGACCTTATTGCGAAGTATGGTTTGGGCAAACTCCCGGACATTCTCGACAAGGTAAAGACCTTCGGCTTCCGCTACGTCACACAGTCAGGTATCACCTGGTCGCTCGACGACATCCGCATCCCGAAAGAGAAGCTCGATATCGTTGCAGAGGCTCAGAAGAAGTCCGACGAAGTGGTGAAGCACTGGCAGGACGGTCTTCTCTCAGAAGAGGAGCGCTACCGCATGAACGTTGAGATCTGGCACGGTGCGAAGGCAGAGGTTGAAAAACTCATGACCAATTCGTTGCCGAAGAACGGTCCGGTTCTCGACATGATCAAGTCTGGTGCCCGCGGTTCTATCGCGCAGGTAACCATGATGGCCGGCATGAAGGGTCTCATTGCATCTCCAACCGGCGAAGCTATTGAGTTCCCGATCACTAAGTCGATGAAGGAAGGTCTCACTCCTATTGAGTACTTCATTACGACGCACGGCTCACGTAAGGGTCTCTCTGACACCGCACTCAACACTGCCAAAGCAGGGTATCTCACGCGCCGTCTCTTCGACGTGGCGCAGGACGTGGTTGTTGGTGAAGACGACTGCGGCACGAAGGAGGGCCTCACGGTCACTCGCGAGTCTGCATCTGGCATCGGCACTTTCCTCGCACAGAACATCACCGGCCGCTTCTTGGCAGCTGATGTAGAGCTCAATGGCGCTGTTGCATACAAGAAGGGTCAGTTCCTCACCGCAGCAGACGCAAAGGCAATTGAAGACGGCGGTGTGGCGAGCGTGTACGTACGTTCACCTATCGCCTGCAAGTCGGCACACGGTTTGTGTGTACACTGCTACGGCGCAGACCTCGGCACCATGAAGGCGGTTAACTTGGGCGAAGCAGTTGGTACTGTTGCTGCACAGGCTATCGGCGAGCCGGGTACCCAGCTCACCATGCGTACCTTCCATGCCGGCGGTGCAGCAGCTATCGGCGGCGACATCACCCAGGGTCTTCCGCGCGTTGAAGAAATCTTCGAGCGCCGCGCTCCGCGCAACCCAGCAGTGGTTGCAACCGTAGGTGGCGAAGTGGTTGAGATCAAGCAGGAGGGCAACGAGAAAATCATCTCTATTGCTCCTGACCTCGAGTACCGCAAGGCTGGCTCTAAGAAGGATGTTATAGAGTACACCGTGCACTTCCGCCGCGTGCCGCTTGTAAAGGCTGGTGATCATGTTGAGAAGGGTCAGCTCATTACTGACGGCTCGGCAGACCTCTCTGAACTCTATAAGTATGCAGGTAAGGAGAAGACACAGGCGTACATTATTTCTGAGATCGTTAAGATCTACGAACTCCAGGGTGCAAACATCTCTGCGAAACACCTTGAGGTTATCATCCGCCAGATGTTTAGCCGCGTTAAGGTTACGAGCGCAGGCGAGACTGAACTCTCAGTTGGCGATGTGATCAGCGAGGTAGACTTCACTCTCATCAACAATGACATTGAAGGTGAGAAGGCAAAGGCAGATGGGCTCATTATGGGCATTCTCGATGTGTCACTCTCGCGCTCGAGCTTCCTCTCTGCGGCGTCGTTCCAGAACACCACTCGTATGCTCATCAAGGCATCGATCTACGGTTCTGTCGACCACCTCGAGGGTCTCAAAGAGAACGTCATCATCGGTCGTCTTATCCCGGCAGGTACTGGCTTCAAGGGTTCACCGAAGCAACAGCTTGTCTCACAGGTTGACTCGACGATGCTCGAAGACGTGTCTCCTGACACTGAAAAAGAAGCAGCGTAAAAAGTCTATTACCAAAAACAGAAACCCCGCGGCTCCCGAAAGGGAGCCGCGGGTTTTTTAATCTGACTCGATAAGCGGGGAGTCGTCTGCGGCGAGATGCGGACGACGGGTTTTGAGCCACTCTCTCATGACCTGTATGTCGCATGTGCCGCTAGTGTCGTCGACAAAGTAAAACTGGTCGAGCGAGTCGTCGACAAATACAATCGGCCTACCCGTCTTAAGTGCCTCTGTAAGCGACAGATGACGCTCTTGCGGCTTTCTAAACGGTACTACGTCTCCCATGGAAAGAACCTCCTTCTGATGGAAAGATAATGATATGAATTTCACTCTAGGTCAAGTCGAAGGCTAAGCATTGGGGAGGTACAATACGTATAAATGGACTCTGACGTAGAGAAAATAAAAGAAAAACTCTCCATTGTTGAAGTGGTTGGAGGCTATATACAGCTCCAGCGAGCGGGAGGAAACTTTCGTGCGCGCTGCCCCTTTCATCGTGAAAAGACACCGTCGTTCATGGTTTCTCCCGACCGCGGCACGTACATGTGCTTTGGTTGCGGTGAACGTGGAGACATATTTTCGTTCGTACAAAAAATAGACGGCATCGACTTTCCAACCGCCTTGAAGCAACTTGCTGAGCGTGCCGGAGTCACTTTAAGCAACCGTCGCGCTGCGCCGGAGGCAACGCTAGAGCATAAAGAGAAAGAGGAACGGCTGCGTTTGGTGTGTGAGGCAGCAATGCAGTTTTATATCGACGAGCTTAATAAGCGCACAGATGTGCTTGAGTACCTACATAAGCGCGGCGTAACAGACGAAACCATAGCAACGTGGCGCATAGGCTACGCGCCTGCCTTGTGGCGAGCACTTGTTGAGCATCTGGAGGCAAAACACTTTTCAAAAGCCGATATTGCCGACGCTGGGCTTGCAGCACGCTCGCAAAAAGAGGGAGGGGAAGAGCGGCTCTACGACCGTTTTCGTGGACGCGTGATGTTTCCTATAAACGACATTACTGGTAGGGTTATTGCATTTTCAGGCCGTTTCTTTGAAAAGGTTGAGGGTAGCCGTGAAGAAGGCGACCCTGCAAAGTATGTAAACTCTCCTGAGACGGAACTTTTTAAAAAGTCGAAAGTGCTGTACGGTCTGGACCGTGCCAAGGGTTTTATACGTAAGGCCGACTGCGTGCTCATGGTTGAAGGGCAGTTCGACCTCATCCTTTCTCATCAGTCGGGCTTACCGTTTGCAGTAGCTGTTTCTGGTACTGCGCTTACCCAAGAGCACCTGCATCTGCTTTCGCGTTTCTCCAAGCGCCTCATCTTAGCGCTCGACAACGACTCAGCAGGCTTACGAGCCGGTCTTAAGAGTACTGCAATGGCATATGCGAATGGATTTGATGTGAAAATTCCCACCATAACGGGCGGCAAAGACCCGGCTGACATGGCACATGAAGATCCAGAACTTTTACGTGCTGCTATTAGAGGTTCTCAAACGGCAGTCGAATTTTTCTTAGAAGCTCTTAAAGCTGAAGCACGAGATGATCGTGCCTATAAAAAACTTGTGGAGACAAGTATACTTCCGTTGGTTGCCAACTTGGGGAGCAAAATAGACCAAGAGCATTTTATCGGGCTTATAGCAAACCGCCTTGGTGTCTCGGTTGATGCCGTACGTGCAGAAGTGGGGAAACGACCAACGCTTGAAGCAGCGACAGAGGAAGTACAGGATGAAAAAGTGCCCGAGGCGCCACTCTCTCAGCTTGAACATACAAGCCTTATGCTCATGTTTTATTTTGAGCATGATCCGCAGGTGGAAAAAACCCTCAAAGGGGTATTGGGTGAAGGATACACTCCTCTCCAAGAAAAACACCAGGCAAATGCGGAACGCTTCCGGTTCAGTTTTGAGAATTTGGGGGACGACAAAGAGACAAGTAAAAAAGCGCTTATAGAGACCCTTAATCGGGCGCGTATTGCGCGCGATATTGCCGATGTGACTCGTGAGCTCCGGCTTTCCTCAGGTACAGAAGCCAGCGCTCTGTTGCAAAAACTGACCTCTCTTAAGCGAGAGGAGCAGGAATTGAGAAAATAAGAAATCTCTGGTATAATACTCGTCAATGGCAAAAGCAAAAAAGAAGGTTAAAAAGGCGGCTAAACCCAAGTCGGTAGCCTCCAAGACTAAGAAGTTTCGTGCAGCAGCGGCTAAACGTCGCGTTAAACTTGCGCCTAAAAAGGTGGTAGCTAAGGCTAAAAAGGCCACCCCTGCTCCTAAGGCAACTCCTAAGGTTCAAAAGAAGGTAGATGAGCTTAATAAGAAGGCAGAGTCTCTTATGGCATCTGGCCGAGAGCGCGGTTTTGTTACCTACGACGAAATACTCAAGGCATTTCCAACCATCGAGAGTGACGTTATGTTCCTCGAGGAGCTGTATGAGCGCTTTTCTTCAGCAAAGATAGACGTGCTTGAGAGCGGCGGTATGCTCGACCTGTCAGATGAAACTGCTGACAAAGGGTATTCGCGCAATGACTCCCAGTATGACTCAATCCAGATGTATCTGCGCGAGATAGGTAAGTACCCACTCCTTAATGCGGTCCAAGAGCGCGAATTGGCAAAACGTATCGTAGATGGTGACGACGAGGCTCGTAACTTGCTCGCACGTGCAAACCTGCGCCTGGTGGTGTCTATCGCAAAGAAATATGTAGGACGAAGCCCAGACCTCACGCTCCTTGACCTTATTCAGGAGGGCAATCTCGGCCTTTTTAAGGCGGTCGACAAGTTCGACTACAGCAAGGGCTTTAAGTTTTCAACCTACGCTACCTGGTGGATCCGCCAGGCTATTACTCGCGC
>CAYPJX010000027.1:0-11166 GCA_964411175.1 uncultured Candidatus Saccharibacteria bacterium
TTCGCAAGACCCTTGGCTCCAAGGCTGTTTAAATTCAGGGTATCCCCAGCAACGGTAGGCGCCGCGCTGTTTTACCCCCACGTGGCGGACCGTATTGCAACATTTATAGACCAAACAGGAGATCCTCATGGCTCTGGCTGGCAAATACAGCAGTCGCTCATTGCAATAGGTTCTGGCGGCTTAGCAGGTCGCGGCTTAGGGCAAAGTGTTCAGAAATTTTCTTACCTACCAGAGCCTATCGGTGACTCTATTTTTGCAGTAGCAGGAGAAGAGTTTGGTTTTATAGGGGGCATCACCCTTCTTCTCCTCTACACACTGCTCGCCATGCTAGGCTTACGCATAGCCGTGCGTGCAGCGGACCCTTTTGGTGGACTCTTGGTTGTAGGGCTTGTTATACTCATCATAGGTCAATCGTTTTTCAATATTGCTTCGACCGTGGGGTTGGTGCCGCTTGTGGGAATTCCGCTCATATTCGTCTCACACGGGGGCACTGCGCTTGCCATGGCCTTAGCTGAAATGGGTGTCATTTTGAGTGTCTCACGCAGAATGCGGCATAAGTAATAACTAGCATGAAAATCCTTTTTACAGGGGGCGGTACCGGCGGACATTTTTACCCGATCATTGCGGTCGCAGAAGCTATACATGACCTCGTCCGCGAGAAGAAAATTTTGGAGCCTAAGCTCTACTATGCCGCACCAGACCCATACGACAAAGAGCTACTGCTCGCCAACAACATAGAGTTCGTTCCAACTGCCGCGGGTAAAATGCGTCGATACTTCTCGCCACTCACGCTTATCGATGCCGTAGCAACCGGGTGGGGGATACTCCGCTCGGTCTCGCGTATTTTCTTCATTTACCCCGATGTTGTGTTTGGTAAAGGCGGCTACGCGAGCTTCCCCATGCTCCTTGCTGCGCGTCTATTCCGTATACCGGTGGTTATACATGAGTCCGACTCTGTGCCAGGCGTTGTTAATAAATGGGCAGGCACATTTGCAACGAAAATTGCTGTCTCATACCCGGAGGCGGCGGAGCATTTTCCTAAAGACAAAGTGGCGCTTACCGGTAACCCTATACGCAAGTCGGCACTTATCCCTGCGCGCGAAGGCTCGAAAGACTTCTTCAAGCTCGACGATACACTTCCAACTATTGTAATTGTAGGTGGCTCACAAGGTTCACAGACCATAAACGAGGCAATTCTCGCAAGCTTGCCGCAGCTCGTAGAGAAGTACAACATAGTGCATCAGACCGGCCCTAACAACTTTAAGGAGGTTGAGGGCAGAGCACGTGTCGCACTTATAAACTCACCACACCCGGAGCGCTACAAGCCCTATGCGTACCTGAATGATCTTGCCACCCGTATGGCTGCAGGGGCAGCACACCTCATTATTTCTCGCGCAGGCTCAACCATATTCGAAATAGCTGCATGGGGTATACCGGCTATACTCATACCACTTGAAGGCGCCGCATCGGACCATCAGACCAAAAATGCCTTCGCCTACGCACGCAGTGGGGGAGGTATCGTCATACAACAAAACAACCTTACACCAGGGTTGCTCCTCTCTGAAATAAACCGCATACTAACGAGCCCTGAGCTGGTACGCTCTATGGGGGAGAAGGCACGAGCTTTTGCACGCGTGGATGCGGCAAAGTCTATAGGCCAAGTTTTGCTCGACATAGCTATCTCGCATGAATCCTGAATCAGAAAACATAGTTACTCGTTTTGCGCCGTCTCCTACCGGCCTCCTTCATGGTGGCAACTACCGTACTGCGGTGTTTGCATACCTCTTTGCAAAAAAGAACCGTGGCGAGTTTATTATCCGCATCGAAGATACCGATCGTCAGCGCAGTAAAAAAGAATTTGAAGATAATATATGGGAAACCATACAGTGGCTCGGGCTTCTTCCTGAACGCAAGTATCGCCAGAGCGAGCATGCACAGCGACACAAGGAACTTATTGAAAAGCTCATCGCTGAAGGCAAGGCGTACGTCTCTCAGGAAGAGGTAAAGAAAGAGGGCGATCGAAGCGAAGTAATCCGCTTTAAAAACCCCAACAAGACGGTCACCTTTGTAGATGCTATCCGCGGCGCTATCAGCATAGACACTACAGATCTCGGCAACTTCATTATCGCGCGTTCTGTTGATGAGCCGGTGTTCCACTTTGCCGTAGTGGTAGACGACGCCGACGCAGGAGTAACCCATATTGTGCGCGGCGAAGACCATATCTCAAACACACCAAGGCAAATACTTATACAGGAAGCACTCGGTGTTAGAACACCCACCTACGCACACCTGCCACTGGTGCTCGACCAGTCGCGCGCAAAACTTTCAAAGCGTCGTGGCGCTCGTGCACTCACCGAGTATAGAGACGAAGGGTTTTTGCCCGAGGCGGTAATCAACTATTTAGCACTCCTGGGCTGGCATCCGGAAGGCGAGCAGGAGGTATTTTCAGTTTCCGAACTTATAGAAACATTTAGTCTGGAGCGTATTCAAAAGTCTGCAGGTATTTTCGACGACACAAAGCTTTTATGGTTCAACCATGAGCACCTAAAGAAACTTTCTGATGACGATTTTATGCTCAAGCTCGAGCAATATTTTGCGACCAAAGGCGCATCCGTGCCGGCATATGTTAAAGAGATACATTATGTCGTACGAGAACGTGCACAGACTTTTGGAGAAGTCTTGAAGGCAATACAGACTGGAGAATATGCGTATATGGAGAGTGAACCTACACTAACAAAAGAATTACTCCTTAAAGGAGCTAAGGTGGAGAGCTCCGTAGTACACACACACCTCAAGCACACTATCGAACTTTTGGAGCCGCTCAACTCCTGGAATGCAGATGAGATAAAAAACACTGTTTTCCCTTATGCAACCGAGGTGGGGAGGGGAGCGGTATTGTGGCCCATGCGCGTAGCACTCTCCGGTAAGGAAAAATCTCCTGATCCGTTTACACTTTGTGGTATTTTGGGCAAAGAACGCACACTCACGCGCCTTAGAGCGGCACTCTCCGTGGTACAGTAAAAGCATGCCGGAGTATATCCGACGCTTTTTATTGCTTAGCGTATTCCTATTGCCCTGTATTGCAATAGCTGCTGTTCCTATCTCTACGACCGCAGATACTGCTTCCGATATTCAGGCACAGATAGACGCACAGAACGACCAGATAGCTAAGCTTAAAAGCGAAATATCGCAGCTTCAGACCCAGCTCACCGACGTAGGTAAACAAAAACAGACGCTTCAAAGCGCGGTACAGGAACTTAACCTTGGCATACAAAAACTTCAGAAAAGTATCTCTCTCACAGAGACACAGATAAAGCAAAAAGACCTTGAGATCAGCCGCCTTTCGGGAAATATTTTAGTAACACAATCGAGCATTAGCACCTCGCAAAGCGAGATCGGCGAGACGCTGCGCAACTTAGCAGAGAGCGATGCGCAGCCTATGGTTATGGTGTACCTAAGCGGCGGTACACTTTCTTCCTACTTTGACGATACAACCAACCTGGCTTCGCTTCGCAACACGCTCCAAAATCGTGTACGCGACCTCTCCAACCTTAAGGCCAGTCTCGAGACAAGCAAAGACACCGCTGAGGATAAGCGTAAAGAGCTCGCAGGGCTTAAGGCCGACCTGAACCAACAAAAACAAGGTCTTGCTGCTACGCGCGACACACAAAATAAGCTGCTATCCGAAACCAAAAACAAAGAATCTTCCTACCAAGCTATCCTCGCACAAAAGAAAGCTCAGGAACTAAAATTTGAGTCTGACCTTGCAGCACTTGAGAGCCAACTTAAAAACGAAGTTAATTCAAATTCTTTTGCGGCGGCAGGGGCGGGCGTACTGTTATGGCCGCTCGACAAAGTGCGCATCACTCAATACTTCGGCAATACCGACTTTTCAACCGCCAACCCGCAGATCTACAATGGCCGTGGACATAATGCTATAGACCTAGCAGCGACCGACGGCACGCCGGTACGCTCGGCACTTGCAGGAGTGGTTATAGGCACTGGCAACACCGACCTCCAGAGAGGTTGTTACTCATACGGCAAATGGGTACTTATAGAGCATGCAAACGGCCTCTCAACCCTCTATGCACACCTCTCCGTCAGTAATGTATCAACTGGCCAAAAGGTAACCACGGGGCAAGTGATAGGTCTCTCTGGCCGCACCGGCTACGCAACCGGCCCACACTTGCACTTTGGTGTATACGCAACTGCCGGCGTACAGATAGTGCAGTTTACGAGAAGCGTTAACTGTAAAAATACAACCATTCCTATCGCCGACCCTTCGGCATACCTCAACCCACTCTCTTATCTACCTAAACTATAGGCATCTTCAATAATCCACAGCCTTCATTTGATGCTTAGATAGATGCGTCATACTTATGTGTAAGCGGATGAGCTGCTCGTAGCAGACACTAGGGCCGAACCGCTCTACATTCATCAATTTCACATATAGATATGAAGATACTTCACATAGTGGCGTTCCTCCTTGTTGTAGTAGGCGCACTTAACTGGGGTTTGGTAGGCATTGGCTGGCTCGTAGGCGGTTCAGAATGGAACATTGTGCATATGCTTGTTGGCTCTTGGATGCAGGTTGAGGCAGCGGTGGATATATTAGTGGGCCTTTCAGGCGTCTGGCTCGCTATTAAACACTCAAAAGAGTGCAAAGAATGCGTAGCTAAGTAGAACTCTTTTCGACAAAACCCCCGTTTTACGGGGGTTTTGTTTTTTATGCTAAAATAGGCCTTCATGGCAAAAGCACTCGAGATAACAGGCCTTACTAAAACGTACGCCTCCGGCACAGAGGCACTTAAGGGAGTTAACCTCTCTATAGAGGAAGGGGATTTTTTTGCACTACTCGGCCCTAACGGGGCAGGGAAGACCACACTTATAGGTATATTGACCAGTCTGGTTACTAAAACAAGCGGGGAGGCGCGCGTTTTTGATACTTCGATAGACCAAAATCCTTCACTCACAAAAACGTATATTGGCTTGGTTCCTCAAGAATTCAACTTCAATATCTTCGCTAAAGTTATCGACATCGTGGTAGGGCAGGCAGGCTACTATGGCATACCCCGTGCACAAGCGCTTCTTGAAGCAGACCAGCTCCTCAAAGACTTGGGGCTTTGGGAAAAGCGTAACGAAAAAGCACAGTCGCTCTCGGGCGGCATGAAGCGCCGTCTCATGATAGCCCGTGGCCTGGTACATCGCCCTAAGCTCCTCATCCTCGACGAACCCACTGCGGGTGTCGACGTTGAGATGCGCCACCATATGTGGGAGTTCCTCCGCAAGCTCAACGAGAGCGGCGTTACCATCGTACTCACCACACACTACCTCGAGGAGGCCGAGGCCCTCTGCCGCAACGTCGCGATGATAAACAAGGGTGAAATACAGATACATGAACCTATGAAAACGCTACTTGAGCGCTATGGCGGCAAACTCGAGGAGATTTACTTGCAGCTCATTAAACAAGAAACAAAATGACCCCGTACCGCATGTGGATCTCTTACTACACGATGATACGCGCCGAGGTGGTGCGCATCTTCCGCATATGGTCACAGACGCTCCTTCCGCCGGTCGTTACCACCACGCTCTACTTCATTGTGTTTGGCGCTTTTATAGGCTCGCAGATAGCGCCTATTAACGGCTTCTCTTACATGCAGTTCATTGTGCCTGGCCTCATCATGATGTCGGTTATCACGAGCTCCTTCATGAATACGGTTTCAACTTTTTACTTTGCAAAATGGACAAAAACCCTCGAGGAAATACTTGTGTCTCCAACTCCAGATTGGGTGGTTATTGCAGGCTACGTGAGCGGGGGAGTAATACGCGGTCTTCTGGTCGGCTTCCTGGTGCTTATTGTCTCCCTCTTTTTCAGCCACTTAGCTATTTTCAACATCGCAGTACTGTTCGGCGCACTTATCCTCACCTCAGTCCTCTTTAGCCTGGGCGGCCTTATAAACGGTGTGTTCGCTAAGAGTTTCGATGGTATCTCTATCATCCCCACCTTCGTACTCACCCCGCTTACTTACTTGGGCGGCATCTTCTACTCGGTCTCAATGCTCCCACCGTTTTGGCAGACGGTCTCACATTTCAACCCTATCCTCTACATGATCAACGCCTTTCGCTACGGCTTCCTCGGTATCACCGATATCAACCTTTATACATGTTTCGCGGTATTGCTTGCCTTTACGGCAGCCGCACTCATAACCGTAATGTTCCTGTTTAAGCAGGGGTTCGGGCTTAAGAACTAAAGCAAAAATTAAGAGCGGTGGTAAGGAATTTTTTTCTTACCCTTCCATTCACGCAAGTCTGAGGCCTGCACTTCCACTCCGGAAGCAGGCCGCAGTTTTGTAAGTAATCGTCTGTCTACTGTTGGCATGTGCGGCGAGCTATCAAGCTCAAGTGCCAACCACTCAAGCGGCTCTTCACTTACCACCCACGTAGCCGGGTCAAATTTCTGTAAAGAAAAAGGTTTTGAATAATCTTTGAAGCTCTTCTTTCCATTGTTTAAAAAATATTCGTGGAAGTACGACATCGCAAGTTCACGTACCGAGGCATACACCGGGTCGCGCCATTTAAGTACCGGGTAGTTGGTCTTGCTTATCGCACCCCAATACTTTCCTTTCTTAAACAATGCCACCACGTGGTCGACGTCGGGTTCGATTGCGCGCAGGTCAAGAAGGAGCGGCTCATGCCCGTGGTAGGCGAGGGAAGCGGCAGCTAGTACCGCACCCTCAAAGCAATATGCCGATGGATTTTCAAATATCCGGCGCGGGCTCCGGAGCGTGCGTCCCCTGCTGTAAGAAAAATTTTGAGGGAGTGCATCTACGTAGTCTTGAATGCGCTCCGGTGTTGAAAGTTTTTTAAACAACCGATGTTCCGCAGGGGAGAGAACTGCATGTAATTTTTTCTGAAATGAATTCATTTATTTCATTGTAGCTCAAGCCAGGCAGGGCGCTCAGTGCTATATGTCGCACACTGGAGAAAATATATCAAAAGAAAAGAGCAGCCAAAGTATATAGGGCTGCTCTTGAAAATCTAACCGTAAACTTCGAAGTGAAGGCGGTCAGCTGCTTCGCGGTCAAAGACTTGGGCTGTGGCATATTCGTGAATCTGCGCGAAGGTCGGCCATTCACCATGGCGTTCCTTGTGCGCAAGGGCGAACTTACCGTACGGACCACTCACCCATTCTTCGTAAACCGCCAGATGGCCCGCGGGGGTCGTAACCACGACCGAAACGCTTGACGGATATTGCCGTCCGAGCAGACGGTCGAGTAACGACCGGTGACGGTACGAAAGTCTGCAGCTTTGAACAATAGGTCTCTCGTACCTCATTTTCCTCTCCATACGATTGACAACCGTCAGATATAATACAACATCAGTTTCAAAAGCGCAAGTCCAGGGTGGGGAACAGACTTGCTCTCCCCCGCCAAAATTGAAAAATCAGGGGAGGGGTTGGAAGAGAAAAATGGAGATAAAAATATTTTTTTAAGGAATATATAGAAAATATTTGCTGGTAATTTTTGGAGACAGATGCAGGGTAGGGAGTATAGAAAACAAGTTATCGGTACCAGGCAGGCGAGCCATTGTTCTCGATGGTAGATACGTCGCACAATATACCTTTTGCGACGTATATAGAGGGGAAAGAGGCTTTAATCTAGGAATCGGCTTGTTCTCCTGCCCCGCTTATTTTCAATTCTTTCTGTATTTTTTATGTGGTACATTTGTTGCAGTTTTTCTGTACTTTTCGGAAACCCGCTCGCCTGTTCGGCGGCAAACATACGGAGGATTGGTATGATTTCGTATAAAGAAAAAGTGGCTCTTCGTGCAGAGTTCTTGCAGGAAGCCTTGGAGGAAGAACGCCGGATGCAGAGGGTTGCGGCCACGTCGGCTGTTTTCCTTCTGATAGGGATAGCCTATACGATTCTCTTCCATCTCGTTAATTTCTTTCTTCTGCTTCCGAATGGAATTCATTTCGACGACTGGTCGCTCGCGGCAGTCGGCATGCCTGGGATTCTCTGCATCGTGGTGGCCATTTTCGGCTTCTTCGACAGTTCAGAAAACTCTGTCATGGAACTGACACCCCGGGAACGCGAGCTCTTATGATCAGAAACTAGCTTCAAACCCAGACCCGAGCATTGCGCTCGGGTCTTCTTTTTTCTCGGCAAAGCAGGGGACTCACTTCCCTGTTTTATAAAAGAAAAACTTCCGCGCGTACGCGGAAGGTTGGGTTAAAGAACTCGAACAGCGTTTACGACAGCACGACCGGGATCTGGATGCAGTCGGGCGCGCCGTGGACCTTGCGGTCGGGCCTGCCGGTCACCTCGGCATCGACGATACCGTCCTGGCTCACGTAGGCCGTGATACGCAGATAGTAGTCTTGCGTCATGCGCTTCCCTTCATCATCAAACACGACGATGGGAAGCTTTGCCTGCGGCACCTGCTCCTGGAGGACCCAGGAAGCGTTACGTTGCTGCCTGGCTTGAGTCAGCGCAGTCTCGAACTCCGGACGGTCGATGTCCGAGAAGTACACGCCCTTCATGCCCGAGGAAACCGTAGCTTTGAGCACCAGCTCCGAGCGGCTCGTGCTTACGCGGATCTCCTCCTCACCATACTGCCGGCCAACGAGCGAGGTCGGAGGCACAAACTCCGCCATGCCTTCCTGTGCACGTAAAAACGGCAAGAATGCCTTGGAGCCTAAGTACGCCACCGGCGGATACAGGCTCTTGAGGTAGCCCTCGCGGTAGAGCGAAAGAAACCGCTCCCGAACTTGCGGCTCCTCGGCAAAGAGCGTGTCGGGGATAGACAGGAAGCCGGCACGCATCTGCGCAACACCTTCTTCAGTGGGCGCACGAAGGATGCCGAAGGCTTCGCGTGCACTCAGGGTCGGGAAGTGCATCCCCTGCCGCTTGAGTGCCGAGGAAAGTATCTCATACGGCGCGCGATAAAAACGCTCGTACTCCGACACCACCACGAACCACGGCCAGATGGCGTCGTCGCCCTGGGTATTTTGGAAGATGCGTGCAAGCTCTTCCATGCCCGGGAAACGGCGAAGCTTCATACGCGAGTCGAGGCTATGCTCGAGCATTGCCGCGTAGCCAAAGCCACGCGGGTTGTAGGTGTCGACCTCGGCAATGTGGTAGTGGCCGAAGATGTCCTGCACGATGTCCACCTTGATAACCGGTGGAATTCTCGTCTCCTGGTCCTGCGGGCGCAGGAGTGAGCGCGAGGCGGCATTGCCAAGCTGAAGGAAGCGCGCATCTTCTTTGGAGAGATGCTTCTCTTGCGCAAGCGCGCAGAGCTTCTTGTTGAGCGATGCCACGGCGGCGTAGGTACTACGCGCCAGGCGCTCGAGGTCGTCCTCCTGGCGCGACGACGCCACATACACACACGGTGAGAGCACGTAGGCATAACGCTCACGACGCTCGGCGTTGGCCCAGTAGCCGCACTCTCTCAAGTGCCCTTCAAGGTAACTGCGCTCGATGCCGAGGTCGGCTATCTGGATGTTCTCTGCGAACACTCTATTCTCCTCTTGTGAAAGAACTTCTTTTGGTACCTGACGGGCACCCTGTTGGCGGCTTCTAGACTCCGCCAACAGGGCACCGATCAACTAACTGATGAGCGGCAGCACCTCCTCCAAACTCGAAACGGTACGCCATGGCTCGTCGTCTGGCTCCTCAGGCAGGAGGTTGGCGAAGCGGCCAACTTTAAGCCAAATAGTTTTACCGCCAAGCTTGTTACCAAGACGTATCTCGCTATAGAGATGGTCGCCAACCAAAAACACAGGAGAGGGGGAAGTGCTAATAATTTTTTTAAGTGTCTCCCCTTTTTCTTCGACAAAAAAAGTTTCTTCAAAGAACGAGCTCATCCCGAGTGCCGTAAGCGTCTCTTCCCTGCCTGCTTCGAGTTTTGAAACGAGGAAGAGGTTATGCCCCGCACCTTTAAGCGCACGCAAGAGCTCCAAAGCTCCCGGCATAGCAATGCCTTCTTCTGGGTCGAATATGGTTCTGTTGAAGTCGAAGATTATGGTCATAAAAGTTTTGAATTTAAATAAGAAACCCGTTTCCTTGCGGGAAACGGGTTTCTTTTTGAGTACGTATTTTTGGTTTCTTACTTCACCGTACGCATCGCAAACGCCGCTTCCCTTTGAGGAAACTTCCACATCTTATTGTGACGACGATTTGCGACTGCGTAGAACATACTTCCACCGTAGCACGGTAAAGTTTTTATGCAAGCACGAATGCTGTGGAATACAAAAACCGCCTCCTCTCGAGAAGCGGTTTTTGTTTGGTTTTTAGTTGTCGATTACTTTGCTACGGCGACCTTCTGTGAGTCCTTGTAGGCCTGACTCTTACCCCAACATGCCTTTGACGCATCCCACGGCTTAGTGCCCTGGCGCTCAAAGATATAACGTGCGTATGCAGCGTTACCCTGGAGGCTGTAGATGTCGAGACCAAGCTTCTCATCGGCGAACTCGTCGTGGATGGAAGCCATGATCTGGAATACTCCTACCGCAGTGCTGCCCGGGTTCTTGATGACCTTGCCATCCTTACCGAACTGCCTAAACTGCGACTCACACTTTGCTATCTCGGCCATAACCGGCTCGTCGGCAAAGTATGAGCGGACATACTGCTCAACCGTCTGCGACTCGCTGAAACCAGTGAGTGTAGTGGTCGGAGTTGTATTCGAAGGTTGTGAAGGTGCGCCTGAGAGTGCGAGCGAAACTGCAAGTGCTATAGATGCGCTAAACGAAGGCATATGAGCTAATTGCGTATAGTTACGTAATAAGTTGCCTACTTTTTACTCTAGGACCCCTATCAATAAATTGATTTAGGTAGGCCTAAATAAAAAAGCTCCGGTGCTCGACAGCACTGGAGATAAGATAATAATACTCGCATTTCGTCAAGGGGTCAATAGGGGGGCCTTGACAGGAAAAAAGTACCCCTCTATCCCAGTAATATACGTTGCAAAATAAGGCTTTTGACGCCTCAGCAAACGCACTCTCTGCTTGCTTTGACACTTTGTATTCTTTGGCGTTCAAAAGTACCCCTTCTGAGCCCCACTTCCCTCCTTAAGGGAGCTAAACTGCACAAAACCGCCCAAGAAGGGCGGTTTTGGCTACTTATAGGCACTGGTCGGGCTGCCGGGAATCGAACCCGGTCTACA
>CAYPJX010000028.1:0-11146 GCA_964411175.1 uncultured Candidatus Saccharibacteria bacterium
CCTTTACGCACTTTTACCGGTGCTCTCTCGTCTTGAACAAAGAGATAGTAAACAAGCTATCTCTTTCCTGCGTTCCTGCCTGGTTGTATTTTTTGCGTTCATGGGCTTTGTCGCGCTCCTACTTTTTGTTTTTGCGCCATGGCTTATTTCACTGACTGCTCCGGGTATTGCAGCTGATGCTGCTGCAAAAACAGAGCTTGTGCTCTTGGTGCGTATCCTACTCTTGCAGCCTATATTTTTAGGCGCTTCAAATATTGTCGCAGCGCTTACGCAGCTTCGTAACCGTTTTTCGCTGTACGCAGTTTCTCCACTTCTTTACAACTTAGGCATTATTGCGGGCATACTCTGGCTGTACCCTACAATGGGTATTGCTGGTCTTGGTTGGGGAGTGGTTATCGGAGCGCTACTTCATTTAGGGCTTCAACTCCCACCTTTGTTTTTGGAGAAAAGCACGCCGCTCCCAAAAGGGGAGTTTTCTCAAGCGTTTGCTGAGGTACTCAAACTTTCTATCCCGCGCACACTTGCGCTCGCATCAAGCCAACTCTCCCTTTTGGCACTTGTTGGCTTGGCGTCGCTTTTCTTTACTGGTTCCATTGCCGTGTTTATGTTTGCCTGGAATTTGCAGTCGGTACCGCTCGCCATAATCGGTGTTTCATATTCGGTGGCGGCGTTTCCAACCCTCGCGCGCTTTCACGCAAGTGGTAATCGCAAAGAGTTTGTCCGGCACATAGAAGATGCGTTGCGACACATGCTCTTTTGGGCAATACCCGCGATAGTGCTTACTATTGTCCTACGCGCACAGTTGGTGCGCGTCATATTGGGTTCAGGAGAGTTTAACTGGGACGCAACGAGGCTTACGGCGGCGGCACTCGCGCTCTTTATTCTCTCGCTTGCCGCACAAAGTATTTCGCTACTTATCGCTCGCGCATACTACGCAGCAGGCAAGACAAAAACGCCGCTCATGTTGGGTCTTTTAGCACTTGCCTCCACCGTGGTGAGTGCAGCACTCTTTGTCTTTATTATCCATGAAAGCAGTGCTGGCCTTGCGATCGAGGCACTTCTGCGCGTGACCGACCTTCGAGGCACGTCGGTTTTGATGCTTGCACTTGGATATTCCTTTGGCGCGTTTGTGCAGTGTATTGTTGGGCTTATATGGTTTGCGCGAGATTTCGGTGTCTCCTATAAAGCACTCCCCACACTTATAGTGCAAAGTACTACAAGTTCTGTCTTAGGGGGCATGGTTGCCTACTTCGTTCTCTCTGCCGTAGGTGGAATGGTTGACATCAATACCGTTGTCGGTATTGTGACACAAGGACTACTCGGTGGTATAAGCGGCCTTATGGTCACCTTTGGCATGCTGTACGTACTGCGCAACGCGGAGCTTCGGGAGGCTATAGCCTCTATAAAAAAGCGGTTTAAGGACCGCCCAGCTGTTGCGCTTGAACCAACCGACATATCCTCTTAACGCATGCAACACATACGCAATTTTTCAATCATCGCGCATATTGACCATGGCAAGTCTACACTTGCCGACCGTCTCCTTGAAGTAACTAAAACTATCGAGGCACGCCTCATGCGTGAGCAAGTGCTCGACTCCATGGAGCTTGAGCGTGAGCGTGGCATCACTATAAAAATGCAGCCAGTGCGCATGCTCTGGCAGAATGAGGGGCAGAGCTACGAGCTTAACCTGATCGACACGCCAGGACACGTCGATTTTTCCTACGAAGTATCACGCGCACTTACTGCGGTTGAGGGTGCGATCTTACTTGTAGATGCAACACAGGGTGTTCAAGCACAAACTCTTACGACATTGCGTGTGGCAAGGGAACTCGGGCTCGTCATTATTCCTGCAATCTCTAAAATCGATTCTCCGCTTGCAGACGTTGAGGAGGTGAAGGCGCAGGTGGTGAACCTTCTCGAAGTACCCGAGGAAGCTATAGTGCTCTGTTCGGGCAAAACAGGTGAGGGCGTTGAAAACCTCCTTCATGCCATAGTCGAGCGCGTTCCGCCGCCTAAATCGCTGATAGAGCAGAAAAATGCTTCTCCGCGTGCACTTATTTTCGACTTCCAATACTCCGACCATCAGGGAGTTATTGTGTTTTTACGCATGTTTGATGGTTCTATCCGTAAAGGCGACGCATTAGAGTTTGCTGCGAGCGGTCGCCGTTTTAATGCGCTCGAAGTAGGAACATTTTCTCCAAAACCAAAACCTTCTGAGATGCTCGGGCAAGGTTCTATTGGCTATATAGTGACCGGCATTAAAGAGCCGGGTGTTGCGCGTGTGGGCGACACTATACGCGAACGCGCGTCTTCATCACATCCGCTACCTGGTTATGGAGAGCCAAAGCCAGTGGTGTGGGCCAGTATCTATCCCGAAAGCCAAGACGACTTTGTGGCCTTGCGCCAAGCGCTGGAGCGTTTGCGCCTCTCAGACTCGTCACTTTCTTTTGAAGAGGAAGCCTCTGGTGTGCTTGGCCGTGGCTACCGCTGCGGGCTCCTCGGCATGCTGCACCTCGAGATCATCACCGAGCGTCTGCGCCGAGAGTTTAATTTGACGCTTGTAGTAACCACCCCAACTATTAACTACGAGGTTGAGCTCGAGAATGGCGAACGCAAGACTGTGTATTCACCGTCTGCATTTCCTCCCTACAACGATATAAAGCGCGTATGGGAGCCCTATGTTGCGGCAGAGATCATACTTCCGGCAGACCAGGTGGGTGCCATGATGCCGCTTCTGTTTGAGCATGAGGCGGTTGCTGAGTCGACAGACATATTCTCTGAGGGGCGCATGATGATAAAAGTGGTCATGCCGCTACGTGAGCTTATGCGTAACTTTTTCGACAAAATAAAGAGTGTCTCAGCGGGGTACGCATCCATCTCCTACGAGCTGCGCGAACTTCGCCTTGCTGATGTGGTGCGCCTCGACATGCATGTAGCAGATGAGCCGGTCCCGGCATTTTCGCGCATTGTAGCACGTCATCGTGTTGAGGCAGACGCTATCGCTGCGGTTGAAAAGCTCTACAAAATACTCCCTCGGCAGATGTTTGCTGCAAAAATACAGGGTGTGGCACTTGGGCGCATCATCTCCTCCCAGACACTTCCTGCTATGAGTAAAAACGTGACCCAGCATATGTATGGCGGCGATAGGACACGTAAGATGAAGCTCTGGAAGAAACAAAAAGAAGGAAAAGCCCGCATGAAGCGGGAAGGCAAAGTAAATATTCCTGAGGACGTCTTCCTCAAGATGGTGAAGTCAGAATAACACCCTGTTGTAAAGTGTTACACGATGCCTGCGAAGTAGGCCATGATCATGGAGCCGATCACTATAACGCCTACCACCCATGCAAAAATGCGGTTTACTTTTTCTCGGTTTTTACCGAACATTCCAAACATAATTGCTATATTCTAAATATAATTGGTTCACTCGCTCCGAGTAAAAAACTTTTTACTCCTCACTCGTTGCCAGTTATACTAGCATAATGCGTGATTTCAGAAAACAGCGAGGCACCAATCGAAGCATGCTGTCTTTCTGGCTTGCTTTGGGGGGCTTTTTTGCTGTGTTGCTTTTGCTTGGGTTTTCTGTGCGAGCAGCTTGGGGTATGTATACGAAGTTTATAGTTGCCTCACGTGGTCACGAGGCGGCACAACATGAGCTTTCCAACCTTAAAAAACAGTACACTCGCGTAAGCGCTGCGGTTGAAACTCTTTCGACCCCGCGAGGCGAGGAAAGTGAACTCAGAGAAAGGTTTGGCGTAGCGCGCCCGGGAGAAGGCGCTATACAGATCATTCGTTCTTCAACTTCAACCGATAGTGACGAAAGTCTTACCCAAAAAGGCTTCTGGAGCAAAATATTGCAGGTCTTTTTCGTAAAATAAGTCCTATTGTGTGCGAGTAGGGAGAATCGAACTCCCGCCCGATGCTTGGGAAGCACCAGTTCTGCCACTAAACTATACTCGCTTGCACCTCTTGTACCTGTATATGGTATACTAAGAATCCATTAATCGTAAATAAGCACTCCTATGCAAAAAAGCGTCACTATATACTCGACCCCAACCTGCCACTTTTGCCACATGGCAAAAGAATTTTTTGCTGAAAAGGGTATAGAGTATACCGCTTACGATGTAGCGAGTGATGCTGCGAGGCGCCAGGAGATGATAGGCCTCACGGGCCAGCTTGGCGTGCCTGTTATCGTTATAGATGGCTCTGTCTCAGTAGGGTTTGACCGAAACCGCCTTGCTGCTAAGCTGGGTGTTGAGGCGTAATTCTACAGCCTCATAGCCCTCATAGTTCAACGGATAGAACAGCTCCGTCCTAAGGAGTAGATGTAGGTTCAATTCCTGCTGAGGGCACATGGCCAAAGTCGACTGGTGACCACAGGGATAACCAGAAATAACCACCGTGCTATACTTTTCGATATGGATCCTCAAATAGAAGAGCTTAAGCAGCTCATGCGCCAAAATATAGCGCTTACGACGGAGACCAATAAAATACTCCGTGGCATGCGCAGTGCCTCAAGGCTCAAATCTATACTCTGGAGTTCTCTTCTTTTGGTGAGTATTGGTGCTTCAGTCTATTCCTATTACTACTACGTAGCACCTCGGATTGAGCAGATAAAAACCTTCTACCAAAAGGATATTGCGCCTCTGCGCGAGAGTGGTGGTATTACTCAATTCTTCCAAAAGATGTTTGCCCAGCAAGCCGCGCAGCAATCCCAAACTGTAAACAATACTGACCCGGACGCTCGCTAGTGGGGATGCATAAAACAGGTTTTTAGTATAAGGTATAAGGGTTATTCCACATGGGTAACTAAATGCTTGGGTAGCTCAGTTGGTAGAGCATCTCCCTGAAGAGGAGGGGGTCGCCGGTTCGATCCCGGCCCCAAGCACCATAAATTAAAAGTCCCCCGACGCTAGGTCAGGGGGATTTTTAGTTTGATTTAACTTTAAGTTTTGCTTGGCGGCCCTTGTCGAGCTTCGGTAGTCGTATGATGAGAAGCCCATGTTTCTCGATAGCTTCTGCCTCCTCTATATCCACCTCTTGGGGCAGCACTATAGTGCGTGAGAACGACCCCCAGTAGAGTTCTTCAAAAAAGTACTCACTATTTCCGCCCTCTGTATGGCGTTCACGCTTGCCGCGAATAGTAACCATGTCACGAGTTATAGAAACATCTAAATCTTCCGGTTTAACGCCTGCGATCATGGCTTTTATCACAATGTGTGTGGGAGACTGGTATACGTCAACTGAAAGTTCGCCTTCCTCGGGCTCTTCTTCCTGTTGAGGTGCGAGTTCGCGGTCTTCTGCTGCCATACGCTTAGAGAGAGAACCCTTCTTTCCCCCGGGAGAAAAAGTAGAACCGCTTTCAAGGTCGTCAAAGGAGTATTCCTGGTCTGCTGCACCGTCGCCGGTGAGCCATGAAAGCAGCGTTTTCTTTTCTTTAGCCATAATGTATGTGAAATCTTCTAGCAACTAACTAATTGTATTTATACGCGGGCTTTTTCACCCGTTCTATAAAAAGTAAAAGTGCGACAATGCCAAGCCAGAGCGTAAGGAATACCAGAAATGTCGCACTTCCGCCTTTTGCCAGTATAAAAAAGTTAAAGATTGTGTGCAATGCAGATGCAAGGATAACTCCTACCACAGCTGCCTTCCTGCGTGCTGCTGCGGGTTTGTAAAATGCGTACGCGAGGACCAAACCGACCGTCGCAGAAGAAAGTACATGAAGAAGGGTTGCTCCTACAAAGCGTAGGTCGCCGGTAATAATGGTCTGTAGTACCTGGCCTTGGCCTATTGGCGTTGCAAGAAAGAGGGCGTTTTCGAGTGCGGCAAAGCCAAGTGCTGCGGTGATCATGTATACTATGGCGTCTAGAGGCTCATCAAACACGTCCCAACGCAGCGCTGCTATGTATGCCGCTGCAAATTTGAACGTTTCTTCTATAAGCGCCCACAATAAGAGCACTAGCAAGCCTTCTTTGGCGTAACCAACCGCAATTGCTTGGTTTTGCACTAGCCGCTCAAGCCCAAGTACGACCGGTATCATGGCCATACCAGCAAGAAAGGTATAGAAAATAAAGCGTTTTGGCTCAGGATTTTTCTTGTCTTCTAGAAGCCAGAAGGAGAGCCAGAGCAGTGCGGGCAAAATGCCGCACAAAAAGGCGATCAGCAATACTGGTGACTGCATGCACGTATTATAACGTGTTTTTTACGCTGCTTGGCCATGCTTCAACCATGAGAAGCGTGTTATTTCCCGGCAATGAGCTCCAAATTTCTTCGGTAATAAACGGCATGAACGGATGCAGGAGCTTAAGCGAATTTTGAAGTATGTAGTAGAGCGACGCGCTGTATTCAGGCTTACCCTTGCTCTCTTCGAGAATTTCGGCAGCGAAACGATCCCAAACATAATGATAAAGTTTTTCTGCCGCAAGATATATGCGGTCTCCCTCTATGTCTTTAGTGACATCTTTTGCCATTGCATCAAACTCGTCTTTAAGATCTGGGCGAATTTCTCCGGTATTTTCTTGCGAGAGAGTGAAGCGCGTGATGTTCCAAAGCTTATTAGCAAATTTCTTGTAGGCTTCGATCTTCTTTGGGTCGAGGTTAAGAGCGGTACCTGGCGTGTTGCCTACAATAAGGCCCATGCGCAGCGCATCGGTGCCATATTCGTTTGAGACATCGAGTGGTGAAATAACATTACATTTACTCTTGCTCATTTTCTGGCCCTTAGCATCGCGCACCATACCGTGCATATACACCTTTTCAAATGGCACGTCGCCAGTTCGGTATAGGCCAAGCATAAGCATGCGTGCCACCCAGAAGAAGATGAGGTCTGCCCCTGTCTCCATGACCTGGGTAGGGTAGAAGGTCTTAAAATCGTTTGAGTCAGGGTAGCCGAGCGTTGCAAACGGCCACTGGCCGGAGGAGAACCAGGTGTCAAAAGTGTCGGTGTCTTGTATCCAGCCTTCGCCTGGAGATTCAGCAGATATCTTCCAGTCTTCTCCTTTTTTCCATGCAGGGATAGGGATGCCCCAAATAATTTGGCGAGAAACATTCCAATCTTGGATATTTTCGAGCCAATGGATAAGGATGCGCTCGTAGTTTTCTGGAATAACGCGTACGTTGCCATCTTGAACCGCTTTAAGCGCTTTCTCGGCGAGCGGCTTCATGCTTACAAACCACTGCTCTTTGATTTGCGGTTCGATCTCACGCTCGCATTTGTAGCAAACAGGCACTTCATGCACGTAGTTTTCATCAACTTTTTCAAGCAGGCCTTTGCTCTCAAGTTTTTCAACAATTTTTGAACGCGCATCCTTAATATTCATACCTGCAAACTCTCCCGCAATAGGAAGAAGCTTGCCGCGCCAGTCGATAACCTGCTCGAACTCAAGTTTGTGACGCTGTGCTATTTCGAAGTCGATCGGGTCGTGCCATGGAGTAATGGTCATGACGCCGGTACCGAACTCCATATCAATAGCCTCGTCTTTGATAACCGTTGCAGTAATAGGGCCATTAATCCACTCAACTTCTATCTTCTGACCATCGGTATATTCTTTATAACGAGCGTCGTTTGGATGCATTACTACGTATTTGTCGCCAAACTTGGTCTCTGGGCGTGCAGTGCCGATAGTAAACGGGCCATACTTGAGGTAATAAAACTTGTCGGTGCGAGTTTTACGCTCGGTTTCAAGGTTGGAGAGGGAGGTCTGGTGTTTAGGGCACCAGTTAACGATGCGTGAACCGCGATAGAGAAGGCCATCTTTGTCGAGCTTTAGGAAAGTGTCGTATACAGTTTTAATAACCTTCTCGTCAAGCGTAAACATCTCGCGAGACCAGTCGCAGGAGGCGCCGAGTTGGCGGATCTGACCTTCCATGAACGACTTGTTGCTCATGGTGAAGTCGAGAATCTCTTTATAGAGCTGTGCCGGCTCCATCTCAAAGCGAGAACGCCCCTCTTTCTCGAGTTTTTTCTCGTACACCACCTGGGTTTCAAAACCTGCGTGGTCGGCACCTGGTACCCAGAGAGCCTTTTTGCCGTTCATGCGAGCAAAACGCACCATAATATCTTGGAGCGTTACAAACAGAGCGTGCCCGGCGTGGAGTGAGCCGTTTGCGTTTGGCGGCGGCATGATAATAGTGAACGGCTCCATCTCGACTGGCTTGCCCTGAGCGTCTAGTCGAAGGGGGAGGTTGTCTGGGTTAAAGTAGCCCGAATCTTCCCATTTTTTGTATATTTCACCCTCAGTGGTGCCCGGGTTATAGGGTTTCAGAAACTTCTCTGGCATACGCCAAATACTACGCTAAATAAGGCTTATTTTAAAGAGTGGCACAAAGAGTAAAAACAATATATGTTTATTTACGCAAGTGCCTTAAGGCGGTGACATTGAGTTGGTCGCTCTTAGGGGAGGACTCTAAACGTGGAGTGGAAGTGCTTGTGGGGTTGGTGGCTCTGTCACCAACCCCTATTTTGTTAGCGAGAGGTTGCCGCGTGCGGTTATAGGAGCTGTGGCTGGTACTGCTGCACCCGAAAGTGCACGCATCAGTGCTGCCTCGGCTATCATTATGGCGTTGTCGCCGGTAATGCTAACTTCAGGAGTGCAAAACGAGACAGATGAAAATTCGTCTGCGAGCAAAACCCCCAGACACTCCCTAATACGTGAGTTGGCGGCAACGCCACCGCCTATTACAAACGTTGCAGCACCAGTTTCTTCCAGTGCGCGGCGGGTCTTTGCCATCAGCACGTCAACTACTGCATCTTCAAACTCCATTGCAAACACTTTTTTAACTTCGTCGGTAAGCGTTTTGTCTCGCAGTGCGTAGAGCACTGAGGTTTTGAGACCCGAAAATGAAAAATCACACGTCTGCTCATGGATCAGTGGTCGCGGAAGTTTTTTAGGGGAGTGCAGTCCTTCTCTGCGGGCCTCACGGGCAAGCTTTGAGATATATGGCCCCCCTGGGTAGGGGAGTTCCAGCATGCGTGCCACTTTGTCGAATGCTTCCCCGACAGCGTCGTCGAGGGTTTGCCCGATGAGCTCATACTCAAACCAGTTTTTCACAAGCACAAACTCTGTGTGTCCGCCTGAGATAAGCAAACCAAGCACAGGAAATGCAACGTTTTTAATCACCCCGTTCTGTACGAGCGAAGAAATGAGATGACCTTCCATGTGGTTAATAGGGAAGAGCGGTTTGCCACTTTTTTGTGCGAGCTCCTCAGCGAAGGTAATGCCGGTCCACAGTGCAGGCTCAAGCCCTGGGCCTGTGGTAACCGCGATAGCGTCAAACTCCTCCCCTTCAAACTGGCTCATGAGCGCAGGCAAGTTTTTGATATGCTCGCGTTTAGCGAGGTTGGGGTAGACACCGCCGTAAGGCGAATGAAGGAGCGCTTGTGAGAGCAGTGCGTTTTTGTGCACGGTAAAAGAAACGGAGTCGCCCTCCTTTTTTCCTTCTACGAGAGAGATACCCGTCTCATCGCAACTTGTCTCTATTGCCAGGATTTTCATGCGAGTGTTGACGCTATGGTATATAGTAAATGCATATATGTCTATCTGGGTTGATACGGTTGCGGGAGCTAAGTCCCCGCTGCGATTTATGTTTGCGGTTTCAAAGCCGTACTATCTTGTCGCGAGCATAGCTGCACTTTGTTCGCTTATGGCAACCGCACTTGAGACAGGTGGCTCCTACATGTTTAAACGCATGGTAGACGTTATCTCAGCGGGTGGGCCGGCACGGGTTGAAGAGGCGTGGAACCTTGGGCTTATATATATCGTATTTTTTCTGTTTACTCCGCTCCTGCTATGGCGCCTCAGCGGTTTTAGCGGCATGCGCTGGGTGACCGGTGTGCGTGCTACTTCGAGCCACGCGCTCTCCACTTATGTAACGCGTCATTCGAGCGATTACTTTTACCAACGTTTCGCAGGGGCATTAGGTAGCAAGATAGCAAACACGAGCCAGTCGGCTGCGTCGCTCATAGAAAAGTTCCTTTGGTCACAGATTATTCTTGTAGTGACGCTCCTTACCAGTTTCTTCCTCGCATTTCATGCAAATACGTTTATTGGCTTGCTCTTCGTGCTTTGGCTCGGCGTTACGGCACCTATAAGTTACTATCTTGCACGTAAAACTATGCGTGCCAGTGCCTTTGCACAGCGCGAAGACACGCGCATGCGTGCGCAGGTTATAGACCTTCTCACCAACATCAGTGCCATGCACGACTTTGCGCGCCGCGGCTTTGAGCTTACACACCTCAAACCTGTAATACTTTCTCGCCGCGCAGCAGGCATAAAAAACTGGACGCTAGGTGAGATAGGGCGCATTGCGAGCAATGTTATACAACTAGTGTTTGTCTGCGGCATTGTATTTTATTCCATACATGCATGGAGTGTAGGTGAGGCAAGTGCAGGTGACATCGTACTGGTGTTGGCGCTCATAGCGACGCTCGGCTTCCGTATGGAAGAGCTCGGGCGCAACATGATCGACTTTGCCCAGAATTACGGTGAGATCGAAGAGAACCTTGATGACCTTCTTAACCCCTATGATGTAGTTGATGCTCCGCGAGCACTACCTCTTACGGTTAAAAATGGGTCTATCGATTTTGACGCAGCATCATTTAGCTACAAAGATGGGCATCGCAGTGTGCTTTCAAACTTTACGCTTGCTATTGAACCAGGGCAGAAGGTCGGCTTGGTTGGAAGAAGCGGTGCGGGCAAGTCGACCTTGGTAAAGCTTTTACTGCGCCATTACGACCTTACCTCTGGCGCAATACGCATAGACGGACAGGACATACGCATGGCGACACAAGAGAGTGTACGAGATGCTGTTGCGGTGGTGCCACAGGAGCCGCTACTCTTTCATCGCACGATCCGGGAGAACATAGCCTACGGCAAAGCAGGTGCCACAGAGGAGGAGATAGAAGTGGCTGCACTGATTGCGCGCGCCCAAGAATTTATAAAAAATCTCCCCCTTAAGTACGACACTATGGTGGGCGAGAGAGGCGTGAAGCTCTCGGGAGGTGAGCGGCAGCGTATCGTGCTTGCGCGTGCACTCTTGAAGCCTGCAAAAATTTTGGTGCTCGACGAAGCAACCTCTGCACTCGACAGCGAGAGCGAAGTTGCTATTCAGGAAGCGCTTGAAACTTTGATGGAAGGAAAAACAGTTATCG
>CAYPJX010000029.1:0-5409 GCA_964411175.1 uncultured Candidatus Saccharibacteria bacterium
TGCATCGTACACCACTGAGCGAGCGGTCGACTTCTTACCGTCCCACATTACTGAGTTGATGAATTTCTCCAAGCGGACAGAGCCGTACTTGAGGTCGGGCTTAATGACATGTGGATTTTTAATCGGGCGACGCATAGGTAATTACAAATTAGTTCTTAGGCTTCTTAACACCGTAGCGAGAGCGCGACACACGGCGCTTGTCTACCGCAGCAGCATCGAGGCGACCACGTACCACCTGGTAGCGTACGTTAATATCCTTCACGCGGCCTGCGCGAACCATAACCACTGAGTGCTCCTGGAGGTTGTGACCTTCGCCCGGGATGTACGCGGTGATCTCCTGACCATTGGTCAAGCGAACACGAGCGATCTTACGGATAGCGGAGTTAGGCTTACGAGGAGTAACCGTGGTTACTTTGGTGCATACACCGCGCTTAAAGGGCGACGGGTAGTAGATAGGGCGGTTCTGGATAGCATTAAAGCCACGACCAAGCGCTGGAGCCTTAGACTTATTAACACGGCGCGGGCGGCCCTTGCGTGTAAGCTGTGAAATGCGTGACATGCTAATTAAAAACGCGCCGTATGGCGTTGGGCATAATCTACTACATAAGCCAACAGATTGCAAACCCCTCCCTTTTTTAAGCCGGAAGACCCGTAATAAAGAAGGAAACGGCACTCACTAACACAGAGAATGTGGGGAGGAGGAAGTAAAACAGCATAAGCAGGAGCAGGGTTCCGGTAAGCACTCCAAGGCGTTCGAAGTTTGCCCTAAGCGAGTCGTAGCCAATACGCAGCGTATGAGGGAGCAGCGCCGAAAGCACTTTAGAACCATCGAGTGGCGGTATCGGGATCAGGTTAAAAATAGCCAAAAATACGTTTACAGAGACAATAATCATGAGCGCTTGCACAAGTGCAGGGTCCATAATTCCTCCAAAAAAGCGAATAAGGAGGCCAAATATGATCGCGAGTAATATGTTGGTACCAGGACCAGCCCCTGCTACCAACGCTTCACCATTCTTATTTTTTATGTTGTAAGGGTTGTAGGGTACCGGCTTAGCGTAGCCAATTAATATTGAGGAGCCTGTAATAAAGAGCAAAAAAGGTAAAAAGAGTGTGCCTAGCGGGTCTATATGCTTAAGCGGGTTTAGGGTGAGCCTACCTTGGAGCTTGGCGGTTGGGTCGCCTAAATAATTGGCCATATAGCCGTGTGCCACCTCGTGGAGAATGACCGAAAATACAAGAACCAGGAGCCAGAAAATGGTATCTGTTGGCATATTATGAAGTCTATGATATCATGCGCAGCACACAACACATATATGGCAAAGGCATGTGCAATCACTGGCAAAAGCTCAATAGTAGGCGGAGGGTACTCTAACCGTATTCGTGCTACCAAGTTCAACCCTTCAGGTAAGGTTCGCAAGCATGCAAACCTCCAGAAGAAGCGCGTCTTCGTGCCGGAGCTCAACCGCACCCTCACCCTCACCCTTTCAACCCAGGGTATCAAAACGATCGCTAAGCACGGCGCCTACAAGACTCTCAAGAAAGCAGGCGTTATATAACAAAAACAATCTAACCCCGGCCTCGGCCGGGGTTATTTGTTTATAAAACGCTCGCCGTTGGAGACAAACACGAGTGTCCCTTCAAGGTCGGTTCGGTCTATCTCCATACGATGTGCCTCGAGGCGCGCAAGGGTTTCCTCTGTGGGGTGGCCATACCGGTTCTTTGCGCCCACTGAAACGACTGCGGTCGATGCCCCAACTGCATCGAGAAATGCGTTGCTCGAAGAGTAGCGAGAGCCGTGGTGCCCCACTTTTAACAGGTCGCTTTGGAGCTCGGTAGATGAGGAAATTGCTATAAGATACGCCTCTATTTCAGACGACGCGTCGCAGGTAAAGAGCGCCGATGTCTTTTTATACGTAAGGCGAGCAACCACACACCCATCGTTGGTTTTGTCTTTAGGCAACGTCGAGACGTCAAAGTCTGGGAACAAAACATCAAGCCGAGCTCCTGCGCCCAGGTCGAGCCACATGCCTCGATACGCTTTAATGCGCGGTATCTTTTCTTCGTCTATCGTGCGCTCAAACGCTTGCGAAGTGGCGGTGGTGTCGGGTATCCCCGGCTCGATAACCGCGCGCACTGTATAACGCGGGAGCACGTCAACCAAACCTCCTATATGGTCCGCGTCTGGGTGAGTCGCAATAACCGCGTCTATGGTGCGGTCACCATAGGACATAACTTTTGGTAATTCGCGGAGCACTGAAGAATCTGGCCCGCCATCTATTAAAATTTCAACGCCGGTAGGCGACTGTATATACAGCGCATCTCCCTGCCCAATATCGAGTGCTGCAAACGTAAGTTGGCCTTGCTTGGGAGTTTGAAATAGCGCGATGTAAACGAGCGCCGTTATAAGTGCCACACACGCGAGGCACACATATGCGGCATGTATAAACGAAAATCGCATGGGACTTTAGTATACCTAAAAGTACAAAATAAAAAGCGCAGGCGACACGTGGTCGTCTACGCTTTTTGTGCTGGCGTTATGGGTGGTATAACGCCTGCACAATTTGCACGTCTTGGAGGGGCAGAGCTGGCTGCTCATGCACAGGCGGCTCCTCTTCGACATAGACGTAGTCTTCGTCCATGTCGACACAGGTGCCGTCTGGCGTTTCGCACGGTTCTTCACCGTGCGGATACAACCAGCTGCTTGCAGCAGCCTCCACCTCAACCACGACTTCTTGCGAAGCAGTGGTGGTGGCGAAGATCTCTACCGGCACACACTCGGCAAAAGACCGAGCGCACGAGAGAAGACTCTGGATATCTTCCACCCGAGTAACCGGCTGCATGGTAAGTGCAGCCGGCACTTCGCCGAAATAGAGTTGGAGCGTCTCTTGCGAGAACTCCACGCCCTGCTGCCCTTCTTCGAAGAGCTTCACCTCGGCCGCGTGAGCGGTCGAGGCCGCGATCGTAAGCACAAGGCCCACGAACGCAAGCACAATGACGGGGTCCCTCATGGCTGAGGGCAAGCCCCGCGCAAATGAGGGAATCCTCATTGCTTTCTCTCCTTTTTACAAAAAACGATGCACAGCGCACCTGAAACTAGTATACCATAAACAATATAAAAAGCAAGTTATCACCTGGCACTGTGTATAACAGGTATACTACATGCTATATAGAGCTCTTCAGGCTATATAGCAGCCACTCGAAATTAAAATAGATTTATTCGCTCACTCACAAGACTATGGAATACCAAGCAAAAACATTTACCATCCCCTCTCTTGAGGGCATCTCGCAAAAGTCGGTTGAGGAGCACCTTGGCCTCTACCAGGGCTACCTCAAAAACTTTAATACTATCTCCTCAAAGATGGTCGAGTATGCCAAAGACAGCGAGGCAAACGCACACGCGCTAAGCGAGCTCATCCGCCGCCGCTCGTTTGAGTTTGACGGCATGCGTCTTCATGAACTTTACTTCGCACAGTTTGAAGGTGGTTTGACTCCACTCACCACAAGCAGCACGTTGGCTATGCAATTGGAGAAAGAGTATCAAGGTCACTTTACAGAATATTTCAAAGCTATTGCGAGCATGCGCGGCCCAGGCTGGGCGCTCCTCTACTGGGACCCCGAGGCTAAGCAATTTTTAGCTGGCTTCTCGGGCGAGCAGCACCAAGGACACTTTGCAACACTACCTGTAATACTTGCACTCGACGTATGGGAGCATGCGTACCTGCTCGACCATGGTGCGCTTGGCAAAGGGAAATATATAGACGCTTTTTTCAAAAACTTGAATTGGAGTGTTGTTGAAAAGCGGTTTGAAGAGGTAATAACTTCATAAAACTAAGTCTGAAGGAACACGCGCAGGCGCGACGGCGCCGAAGTCTAAAAAATTTATCAGCAGGAAATTTTTGCGTTCCTGAAGATTTAGTTTTGCGAAGTCTTTCTAAATAAAAACAAAGCAATAATAGTTAAAGGAATGTAACAAATAACTGTAAACCAGGCAGGAAAAGCAGAAACGATGGTTGATGAAAATGGCATAGCTGTTGCCACCTCAGCAACTAAAATCATCCAGCGCAAAAGGAGGTCTGCCGCGACTCCTGGCACAAACGCAAGTAGTGGATGTATAAGCGCGAGCAGTCCTGAGACAAAACTAAGCAGCATCGCAAGCGAGACCACCGGCAACGCCACAATGTTCGCCGGCAAAGAAACAAACGAGAGCACACCGGTGAAGTACAGGAGCGCCGGCAGCACATAGAGCTGCACCGCGATTGTTGAAGCAGCAATGGAGCGTAGGCCAAATTTTTCGGTTAGAAATTTTAACTTATTTTCTACTGCGGGCGAAATGGTTATGAGCCCGAAGGTTGCGAGCACGCTCAAAATAAAAGAAGGATCGTAGAGTGTTGAAAGTGGGTTCCAGAGCACCATAACAACCACCGCAGCCAAAAGCGCACGTAGCGCATCGTTAGGGCGCTCGAGGTAGCGGCCCAAAATTGCAATAAGTGCCATGATACACGCGCGCACCGCAGTAGCAGAGCCACCGGTTAAAGCAGCAAATAAAACAATGGCCACCCCACCTAAGCTAAGGCCGAGTGTCTTGGGTAAAAACGCAAACGCGCGCATCACCCACTCGGCAACTATTGAAATATTGTAGCCCGAGAGCACCACTACATGCACCAGCCCTGACACAATAAACGCATGGTTAAGCTCCTCTGACATCCCCCGTTTTTCTCCGAGCAAAATCCCTTCCGCCAGTGCGCCTTGCGGCTCGACAAAGACCTTCTCAAGCGCACGCTCGAACGCGTGTTTCATCTCAAACATCTCGCGTATGATTGAAAAACGTTCCTGAGACACCTGTTCAACACGTGCGTAATACATAAGTGCCGAAACGCCCCGAACTTGCAGGTACTGCGGGTAGTCGAACACACGACCAGTATTCGTCTCAAAGGTTTCCGGCGGTGTGATTTCTCCTGAAAGGATGACGCGGTCGCCGTACGAAACACGTTCGTCGCGTTGAAGGATCGCTAGCAACTTCCCTTCCCTACCCTTCTCAATTTGTTTTCCATCTACACGCTCGACCCGTAGCAGTGTGCGGAGGTTTTTGTCGCGACGCTCAGGGTCGCCCACCACAGTGCCTTCCACTACCGCAGCACCTGTATAAACCAACAAGGAGCGCGACGCTTGCGCCCTAAGAAAAAAGTCGGTGCGCAAGACACCCACCACTAGCCCAAGCAAAAATACGCCAACAAGCGCACATACGAGCGCGATACGGTTTTGCAATTTCACGCCCCTACCCTACGCCTTCCCGAGCGCTGCGTCTACTGCGGCGTTTACAAGTTTGTCGGCATGTTTGTTAAACTCGCGGCGCACATGGGTAAAGGTAATGTGCGGGAAAAACTCACTGCGTATAGCCTGCACACGCCC
>CAYPJX010000029.1:5419-10474 GCA_964411175.1 uncultured Candidatus Saccharibacteria bacterium
TTTGCTTCACCACAAGCTCGGAGTCCATCATGACGCTAAGCTCTATATCGTCGGTCTTGCCCGCAAACATCTCCCGTACACGAAGTAGCCCTTGTATGAGCGCCTCATACTCAGCAAAGTTGTTGGTCTGGTTCCCAATAAATTTTGAGATCTCTCCTATCACTTCCCCACTTTCATTTTGAATAACAACGCCAATGCCTGCCGGGCCCGGGTTACTCCTTGCTCCGCCGTCTGTATATATGGTTATTTTCTGCATGTATCAATAATACTCTAGATCACATCGACCACGCGCACGCGTGGGCCGCCCTTCCAGTCGAGTTCTACGTGGCCGACTACATTCACCTTCTCTCCCGGTACCAGCGGTGTGCGAAACGAGTCGGGAGTAGAGAAAAACGCTACGCCTGAAACAGTGGCACCGGGACCCCCGAGTGAAACCTCGATATGTTCGCTTGCTTTGCCAAACATCCGAAGCCGCTCTACACGCGCCTCCGGGAACAGGAATAACGGCTTTCGGTTTGCCTCGCCAAAGGGTGCGAGCTGGTTGAGCGTCCTGAGCGCCTGCCCTACTTCAGAGAGCGCGAGCTCGCGTTCGAGCATAGTTTCTTGTTTCAGAATTCCCTTTGCACGCAACGTTTCATACGACTGTGAGAGTCTAACTCCAAGCTCATGCACACGTTCCTCTGCTACTGCAAAGCCTCCCGAAGCATGGTGCCCACCAAAGTGTTCAAACACTTCTGGCGCTCCCGCCATAATGTCGACCACACTCACTTCGTCTCCCGAACGCACTGAGCCGCGTATCATCTCACCGCCTTCCCTACCCCACAAGAACACTGGCTTCCCATGAGCCTCTGCAATCTTATTAGCAACTAGGCCTAGTATGCCCGGACGCCACTTCGGGTTACCCATCACAATGACTGGGCTTTCGGTGCCTTGCTCTATCAGGCGATGGTTTGCTTCCTTCACCGTTGCTGCAACCAAACCTTTTCGTTCGTCGTTGATACGGTTAAGTGCTCGTGCAAGCTCTACTGCCTCTGCTTCGTCCTGGCTCGCCAAAAGTTTTGCGGCTATGTCGGGAGAGTCCATACGCGACGCGGCATTGATGCGCGGGCTCACCATAAACCCGATATCGTCTTCGGTTATAGATGACGCGCGTATCTTTAAAATTTTAAGGAGTGCCGCAAACCCCGGGCGACGGTTTCGCTTCATCACCGTAAGGCCAAAGCGTGCAAGCATCCGATTTTCGCCCACCAGCGGCACCATGTCGGAAAGTGTTGAGAGACCAACCAAGTCGAGAAACCATTTTTCCTGGCCCTGAGGAAACCCGCTGCGGTCGACTTGAAGGATGGCTTGAATAAGCTTCCACGCAACACCCGCACCAGAGAGGCCATCAAAGGGGTATGGTGAGTCGGGGCGCTTGGGGTTAATAAAAGCCAGCGCAGGCAGATGTTGATGGACAAAAGTCTGGGGGCTACCCGAGGACTTTTGGGAAGCAACATCTGCAGGAGCATACGCCTCACTTTGCACCACGTGATGGTCGGTCACGATAGTGTCGATGCCTTTATTTTTTGCATACGATATACGCTCGTGTTCAGTGGTGCCGAGGTCGATCGTGATCATAAGCGAAACTCCCTGCTCTTTTATAGAGTCGATACCTTCGACATTGAGCCCGTACCCTTCCTTATGACGATGCGGTATGTAGTGCACTACACGCAAACCTATTGCGCGTAAAAACTGCGTGAGCATGACACCGCCCGGTATACCGTCGCAGTCGTAGTCGCTCCATACGCACACAAGTTCATCGTTCTTTTTTGCAGCAAGTATGCGCTCGACTGCAAGCTTCATGTCAGGAAAGAGCATCGGGTCATGCGAGTCACGCTCGTAGTCGGGCACAAGGAACGCTCGTTTGGCATCTTCTCCTTCTACACCACGCGAGATAAGAAGGTCGTCGAGTAAGTTTTCATGAGCGCGTTGCCGTAAGCGGTAGGATTTCATCGAGGCTTTAGTATATCGCAGTAGCGTAAGTGACGTATATACCACAGCGGGATATACTGAGGCACATGGAAAACTGCATCTTTTGTAAAATCGTTAACGGCGAAATTCCTGCAAAGAAAACCTACGAAGACGCGTCTACGCTGGCCTTCCTCGACATACATCCCAAGGCTCCAGGACACACACTCCTCATTCCAAAGAGCCACTATCAGTGGTTTACCGACCTCCCCGACGAGGCTTCAGACACACTCTTCCGCACTGCAAAAAAGTTGGCACAAAACCTTAAGGAGGAACATACGGCAGACTACGTCCGCCTCTCTATCGTAGGCCGCGACGTACCGCATGTGCACATCCACCTTATCCCGCAACACCTCTCAGGCAACGACCTGGGTGTTTAGTTTTTCTTCAGGGGTTCAAGTGCAGGTAGTGTACCGCTGCTTAAGAAGTCGAGCATAGCGCCGCCACCGCTCGATACGAAAATACGCGTTGGGTCGAAACTAAACTTCGAGACGGCAGCAACTGTGTCTCCTCCGCCAATAACTGCGCGTGCGCCCGAGGCAACCAGCGCCTCAGCAAGCGCGTCGGTACCTTTGGTAAAACCTTTTTCGTATACGCCCATCGGGCCGTTCCATAGTACAAACGGCGCTGCACTTACTACACGTGCCCACGCCTCAGCAGTTTCAGGGCCGATATCAAATATTTTTTCTTCAACACGCGTGTCGGTGATATAGCCTGCACGACCCTCGAGCGCCCCACCCGAGAGGTAGGCATCGTCAGGCGAGAGCAGATGGTCATTGCCTGCTATCTCAGGCGGCATTGGCTTTTCTGAAATAAGCGAAGAGCCAAAGGGGTAACCGCGCGCTTTTATCGCGTCGTTGCCAAGCGCACCACCAAGCAGGAGCTTGCTGTACAGCGCAAGCAACTTTTCTATAAGCGGCTGCTTGGTCTCAAACTTTGCACCACCAATAATTGCTACTGAACCTTCGGGTGGAGTAAGCGCCGGAGTAAGATGCTCGACTTCTTCCTGCATCAAAAACCCTGCATACGAAGGAAGGAGTGCCGCAACCCCAACGTTCGAGGCGTATGGGCGATGTGCTTCGGCAAAAGCGTCACTTACATATATGTCTGCAAGCGAAGCAAGCGCTTGCGCGAGCGCAGGGTCATTCTTTTCCTCTCCCGGATGCTTGCGGATATTCTCGAGCACCAAACACTCACCTGCTGCAAGTTTTGCCGCCTCGTCTGTAGCGTCCTCAGGTACACCTGCAAAAAAACGCATGGGAATGTTTGGAGCGATAGATGTAAGCGCATTAAAAACAGCTTCAAGACTCTCACCTGAGCGGCCAAAGTAGCCAACTATCACCACTCGAGCACCCTTACTCACTATATGTTCGAGCGTAGGAAGCGAGCGCTTAAGGCGAAAGAGGTCGGTCACTTTACCGTCTGTGCCGACTGGCACATTGAGGCTCATACGCAGGAGCACGCGCTTCCCCGACACATCTACGTCGTTAAGTGTTTTTAGTTCCATTTAGTTGCACGCCTTAAGAATAGGGAGGAAATGTTCTATATGTGCGCTTGCGTGCCCCACCAAAAAGCCATTCACGCCTCCCTCTTTTATAATCTGTGCCGCATTACCCTCCTCAACCGAGCCGCCGTAGAGTATCGATATCTTTTTTACTAGAGTAGGCTCGAGCAGAGCGGTGATGGTCTTCTTTATAAAAATAACGGTTTCCTGAATCTCCTGTGGCTTCATCGCGTCATTTGCATGCTTGCCGATAGCCCACACTGGTTCATAGGCAATAACCAGTTTATTGAGCGCTTTTTTGGAAAGGCCGGTAAGCGCCGAAGTAAGTTGGTCTTTAAGAAACGAGAAGTGTTCTCCACCATGGTCACGCTCTTTCTCACCAACACAGAGTATGACTCCAAGGTTGGCGTCTGAAGCGGCGAGTATCTGCGCACGTATCATCTCGTTACTCTCGCCAAGTGCACGGCGCTCGGAGTGGCCCACTATTGCAAACTGTGCACCCGCCGCTACCAGCATAGGTGCAGATATCTCTCCTGTGTGTGCACTCTCATGGTTGCCGGAGATAGCCTGTGCACCAACACGCACTAAAGAGCGCTCCAGTGCCTTTGCAACAAGTGGTACATGCACAAACGAAGGAGCGAGCGCCACCTCAACGTTAGGGAGGGTGCGGAGTTTGGTACGCACGCTTCTTGCCAGGGCTACTGCTGCGTTCGGACTTTCCACATACATCTTCCAGTTTGCAACCACCAAGCGTTTTTTCATGTATTTACTAGTGTACCATTTTTCAGATACACAAAAAGAAAAGCCGCCAGGTGTAAACCGGCGGCTTTAGGGTGGAAATCCCATCCGAGAGATCTCCTTATTATTCGGCTGGCTCGAGCACCTGCGTGCTCGGCAAAGCCTGACTGAACCTAGTGGCGTGCCCAGCCACGACTTCTCGCCGGAACCGGCGATAGCGGGCCTTCTCGGCGAGCTTTTTCAGCCCGAGGGCAAGAAACACCCCCAGCAGAAGCGCAGCACCGAAAGCGGTAAACGTGGCCACCGCGGCATAGGGTGCAGCAGCGTGAGCCACGGCACCAGTGGCGTCGATGAGGCCGTTGAACGGTCCGTCAGCCAGTTGCAAGTTTCCTTGCATGTTAACCTCCTTTTATTTCAAAAACCATCCAGCAACCTGGATGCTGGCATCACACTACCGTGGCCAGTTCAAAAGCACAACCGAAGTTACGCACTTGAATTGGCGGACGACGCACATGTGCGTCGTCCGAGATTGTTCAGCCTCCCCAGTGGCGTCCGGCAGCGCGCGAGGCGCTAGAGCCCCCGACCATGGCAATGGGCAAGAGTCGCCCTGTCTTGGTGCGGAACATGGGCACCGACGGCCTCTCCGGCACATTTGCCGGCTTCGGCATAGCGACCGCCTTGGTGACGGGTATGCCGACTGCTGCCGCAGCTCGTGCCGCAACGCGCGTAGCCTGCGCGAGCTGGATGCCGCGCGGACTCTTCGGTTCCGGCACAGGCGGCGCCTTGTAGGCGTTCTGGCCGCGAGG
>CAYPJX010000030.1:0-1132 GCA_964411175.1 uncultured Candidatus Saccharibacteria bacterium
AATATATTTCCTATGATTCCGCGGTCCTTGTGTGCGTGCATACTGTAGCAAAAGGGCCCCGAACGACTGTCCTGAGGCCTACACATAGCCTACACCAACTAGACCACTTTGTCAAGTGTAATACTTGACATAGAGAAAACAGCATGATACCTTGCGGCCATGGAAGAAAAAGCAGGAGTTAAGGAAATGTTCTTGCGCCTGGTCGCGATCGTCGGCCTTATTGCCGTTTTGATCCTCGGCGCATGGGGCATCATATTATTGGCGTTCAACTTGGTCGGCATTTTTACTGGCGCAGTCGATATTAAGAGCCTCTTTACGAGCAAGACCCCTACCGAGGAGGTAGCTACCACTCCGGTGGTCACTACGAAGCCGGCATCGAGCACTTCGAAGCCTGCAACCTCAGGCACAGTAGCAGCAACGCAGCCAACTGCTGTATACACCGCAGCTCCGCGCGTCTCGCAGCTTTATGGTTTGGCAGACCTTAAGGTCACCGTTACTTCGGTTAACTCACTCTCTTCATACCAGGGCCGCACCGTTGTGCAGTTTATGGTGGAGAACGTAGGTACCAACGTGGCGCTCTCGGGTTGGAGTTTCAATGCTCAGCTCCCGCTCATCCCTGCATACACCTACCAGTCGCAGGGCCAGCAGGCACTCTACCCAGGTGACTCTATCGCCTACACCCTCACCTACGACGACCCATCATACCGCAACAACAACTACAACTGCTCTACGCAATATCCGTATAACTGCACCTACCAGTACAACAACACCAATTACAACTACTACCAGCAGTACCAGAACAACGGCACGTGCTACACCTTCAACGGCTACCAGAACATCCCTGGCCCTTGCCCACTCGGCTATGACCAGAACGGTAACCCGCTCTATGGTAGTAACAACCAGTACTACTACCAGCAGAACTACTACAACCCGAACTACAACTACAATTACAACTACAATTACAACCAGAACTACGGCTACCGCACGGTAAGCGTAACGGTTGACCCACAAAACTGGGTGCAAGAAGCAGTGGAGTACAACAACACTTCTTCGAAGAACTTCTAATCTCCTCAACATAGCAATAGCCCCGCCAGTTTGGCGGGGCTATTGCTTTTTATATATTATATGTTAT